>JAZSLY010000084.1:0-2745 GCA_045535585.1 Eubacteriales bacterium | reverse complement strand
TGAAGATAGCCTCCTTCTACGACTATCTTGAAATTCAGCCCCTTTCCAACAACAGCTTTATGGTGGAAAACGGAACCGTTCCCGACCTCGAAAAGCTCCGTGACATAAACCGTCAGATAATAGCTCTCGGCAAGAAGCTCGGGCGTCCTGTCGTTGCCACCTGCGACGCCCATTTCCTCAATAAGCAGGACGAAATCTACCGCAGAATTCTCGTTTCCTCCAAGTTCAGCGACGGTGACAGACCAAATCCCCTTTATTTCAGGACTACCGAGGAAATGCTCTCGGAGTTCGACTACCTTGACGAAAATGTGAGACGTGAGGTGGTCATCACCAACACGAATCTTATCGCAGATATGATAGACGAGGGCATTCGTCCCATTCCCAAGGGCACCTTTACCCCCAATCTACCGGGGGCGGAGGAGGACCTGCAAAGAATGTGCTGGGAGAAGGCGAAGAGCATTTACGGCGACCCGCTCCCCGAAATCGTCTATAACCGCCTTGACCGTGAGCTTACCTCAATTATAAAGAACGGCTATGCGGTGCTCTACGTCATTGCGCAAAAGCTCGTTAACTTTAGCGAAAGTCAGGGCTATCTCGTAGGCTCGCGTGGCTCGGTTGGCTCCTCCTTCGTTGCCTCTATGGCAAGTATATCCGAGGTTAACCCCCTGCCTCCCCACTACTATTGCCCCAACTGTAAATATAGCGAATTTATCACCGACGGCTCGGTGGGCTCGGGCTTCGACCTGCCCGACAAAAAGTGCCCCAAGTGTAACAACGACCTGAAGGGCGACGGTCACGATATCCCCTTCGAGACCTTCCTCGGCTTCTACGGAGACAAGTCTCCCGATATCGACCTTAACTTCTCGGGCGAGGTGCAGGGCAGAGTACACAAGTACACCGAGGAGCTTTTCGGAAGCGAGAACGTGTTCCGTGCAGGAACTCTCGGTACTCTTGCCGAAAAGACTGCCTACGGCTTCGTCCTCAAATACCTTGAGGAGAAGAATATCACGATGAACAAGGCGGAAATCAACCGTCTTGCAGGCGGTTGCGTTGGCGTCAAGCGCACCACGGGTCAGCACCCGGGAGGAATTATCGTTGTTCCGAGAGAGAACAGCGTCTATGAATTCACCCCCGTTCAGCACCCTGCCGACGACCCCGACTCCGACATCGTAACAACCCACTTTGCTTTCTCCTATCTTCACGATACTATCTTGAAGCTTGACGAGCTTGGACACGATATTCCAACCAAGTATAAGATGATAGAGCGCTACTCCGACACCAACATTATGGACGTCCCCATGAATGACCCCAACGTGTACGAGCTCTTCCGTTCCACCAAGCCTCTCGGCATCACCCCCGACGACATCGGCTGTGAGCTTGGCACTCTCGGTCTCCCCGAGCTTTCCACCTCCTTCGTTCAGCAGGTTCTTATCGAGGCTCAGCCCAAGAACTTTGCCGATTTATTGCAGGTGTCGGGTCTGACTCACGGCACGGACGTTTGGCTGGGCAATGCGCAGGACCTTATCAAAGAGGGCATTTGCGACATTTCCAAGGTTATCGGTACTCGTGACGGTATTATGCTTGACCTTATTAACTACGGGCTTGAAAACAAGCTTTCCTTCGATATTATGGAAAAGGTGCGTAAGGGTAAGGGTCTCACTCCCGAGCACGAGGCGGCAATGAGGGAGAAGAACGTGCCTGACTGGTACATATCCTCCTGCAAGAAGATAAAGTATATGTTCCCCAAGGCGCACGCCGCCGCCTACGTAATGAGTGCTATCCGTATCGGCTGGTATAAAATCTATATGCCCGTCGCCTTCTACGCAGGCTTCTTTACCGCAGCACCGGGTGGCTTTGATGCAGGCATCGTTATGGGCGGACGCTCAAACGTGGTGCGTACCATTGCCGACATCCGCGCCCGCGGACACGCCGCAACCCAGAAGGAGCTTTCTCTCATACCCACCCTTCAGCTTGCCAACGAATGTATGGCGCGAGGTATAGAATTCCTTCCCATCGACCTTGAAAAATCCCACTCCCACGCCTTTCTCCCCGAGGGCGACAAGATAAGATTGCCCTTCTCCACCATTTCGGGTGTAGGAGACGCGGCGGCGGAGAGCATCTACAAGGCGATGCACGAGGGCGAGCAGGTCCTTTCGGTAGAGGACCTTCGCACACGCTCGGGCATATCAAAGTCGGTTATCGACACCCTGCGTGACTTCGGCGTTCTCGGCTCTATCCCCGAAACCAATCAGATAATAATGTTCTGATTTTTTCACCTTCTTACCCTTTTTTGTGGCAATCCCCGAATTTTTTGCATATTATAAACTAAAAGGAAAAATTCAGGGAGGAAAACAAAATGCGTAGCCTTGCAAAATGTATCGGCATTACGGTCTCTGCCTTCGGTCTCGGACTGCTGGTTGCACTTTTCCTGCCGTACAGCGTACTCGTAGTGCTGGAAGCGCTGGTCATCATCATTGCGGGAGCATTCTTTATGAAGGGGTGAAAATATGAAGATTATTACGGTAAAGCCTCCTAAATTCTTTAGGAAAATATTGAGCGTATTTATAAAAAAATAAGAAGAAGGCTTTTTGCCTTCTTCTTTTGTTTTGTCAAAGCAACCACCAGCAGTGCTGGTGGCACCAAAAAGCTTTAGCTATGAGTAGAAAAAGAATCCTCCTTCGTTTATAATGAGGAGTGGGTTTGCCAACCACGACCAAAAAACGAAGGAGGAATCAAGTAATGAGA
>JAZSLY010000118.1:0-6920 GCA_045535585.1 Eubacteriales bacterium | reverse complement strand
CGCTCGTCGCCGTACAATCGTACGGCAGTAGCGAGAGTCGCGCAAAGAAAAAAGTGAAAATTACAAATAAAATAAAAAAGAAGGCTTGATTTTTCAAGCCTTCTTTCCTATAAAGTTTGATTTCTAAAAAAGTAATCTTTGTGAATTTGTTGCTCTTTCACTTAACAACCATTTTTCACTTTTTGCGGTGTCACCTTTTTTTACAGCCCTATATTTTATTGATATAGTCTATGAGTATTGTCCTCAACGTCTGGGGGTCACAATTACCCTTCAATTCCTTCATACACTTGCCGAAGATGGACATTATCGCCTTTTCCTTGCCCGCCTTATAGTCGGCTACTGCCTTGGGGTCGGCGTCAACTGCCTCTTTGACGGTCTTTTCTATAAGACCCGTATCGTTGGAAACGATGAAGGAGTTTTCCTCGGCGTACTTTTCGGGGTCGATTGAAGCGTCGTCGAACATAGCCGAAAGAATCTTCTTGGCGTTTGCACGGCCTACCTTGCCCTCCATAACGAGAAGGATAAGAGCGCCCAGCGCCTTGCCGTCGATTTCAAGTTCCTCAACGGTGAGTCCCTTGGAGTTGAGTATGCTGATAACGTCGGAGATTATCCAGTTTGCCGCGTCCTTGGGGCTCTTGCAAACGAGGAGTGCTCCCTCAAATGCGTCACAAAGAGCGATGCTCTTGGAAATCTGGTCGGCATCGTACTCGCTGAGTCCAAGCTCGTTCATATACTTTTCACGCTTCACCTCGGGGAATTCGGGGAGGGAGGCACGAATGGAGTCGTACCACTCGTCGTCGATTACCACGGGCATTACGTTGGGGTCAGGGAAGTAACGGTAGTCGCCTGCCGTCTCCTTGGTACGCATAGAATAGCTCTTGCCCTTGATATCGTCCCACCTTCTCGTCTCCTGACGGAGCGTTTCGGTATTGTTTTCGATAGCGTCGATGTGACGGGCGTATTCGTACTCGATAGCGCGCTTGATAGCCTCTATGGAGTTCATATTCTTCATTTCACATCTTACACCAAGCTTGTCCGAGCCCTCGGGCTTGATAGAGAGGTTTACGTCGCAACGCATAGTTCCGTGTGCCATTTCGCACTCGGCAACTCTGGCGTATCTCAAAAGGGTCTTAAGGCGTTCAAGGTACGCCTCAACCTCCTCTGCGCTGGAAAGGTCGGGCTGGCTGACTATTTCGATGAGGGGAACGCTGGTACGGTTAAAGTCGATATGGGTGGTATCCTCACGGATATCGTGAACCAGCTTACCTGCATCCTCCTCCATGTGAATTTGCTTTATTCTTACCTTTTTCTTACCCTTGGAGGTCTCTATCTCCACCTCTCCGTTTACCGCTATGGGAGCAAACCATTGGGTAGTCTGGTAGGCGTTGGGAAGGTCGGGGTAGTAGTAGCTCTTCTTGTCGAAGGTGGTAGTGCGGTTGATGTGACAGTTAAGCATCATACCTGCCTTCATACCGAAGTCAACGACACGGCGGTTGACGATGGGAAGCATACCGGGCATACCTGCGCAGGCAGGGCAAACGTGGCTATTGGGCTCTGCGCCGAAGGAATGTGCCGAGCAGGAGCAGAAAATCTTGGACTTGGTAGCAAGCTCTACGTGCACCTCAAGTCCGATGACCAAATCGTATTTCATACCTTTTACGCCTCCTCAATTATTTTTGCGCCGTCAAGAGCTGTGGCGTCACACAATATATCACCGATTACCTGAACACCGCGGAGTGCCGCTGCAGGCAGACCTGCAAGGGTTGCGGGAGCGGTGTAGAAATTCTCCTCAAGGGAGGGTGCGAGAGTGTCTCGCGCATAGCTCTCGGTGTAGGCGAGAGTGGACACGGCAGGGATAAGAACAAGGTCGTATTCCCCGAAAATGCCCTTAAACGCTTCGCAAATAAGGCGTCTTACTCTCTGCGCCTTGTCGTATACCTTCATATAATTCTCTGTTGAAAGGTTGTCAGAGCCCGAGAGAAGCGCGTACTTTACGAGAGCGCCAAAGCCTTCTGTACGACTGCGGGTATAAAGCTCGTCAATATTCGTAAAGCTCTCGGCACGGTGTCCGTATCTTACGCCGTCATAGCGGGATATGTTGTTGCAAAGCTCGGAGCACATAAGGATATTCCACACCTTGTTTGAAAGTGGGATAATATCGTTCTCTATTTCAACCACCTCAACACCCTTTGCCTGAAAAGCCTTTACGGCGTTGTCAAGTGAGGCGAGTGCGCCCTCGTCGCCCTTTGCCATATTCTTTATTACGGCAACACGGCGAATGGGCTTTGCTGATTTTGCTTTTTCAATATCGGCGTCGGAAAGGCTGGTGCCGTCCTTGTCGTCGTGGCCGAGAATTGCAAAAAGAATTTCCTTTGCCTTATCGGCACATTTAGCGGTAACTGCCACACATTCACCCGAGCAGGCAACGGGGATAGTACCGAATCTTGATACTGTGCCGTAGGTGGACTTGATTGCCACCATACCCTTTTGCGCCGCCGCGCGTCTGGGTGCGCCGTTTACGTCGAGAGAAAGTGCGCCAACGGCATCGCCCTCTGCGAGAATTCGTGTTACGGCGTTGTCAAGGACGCCGTCCTCGACGATTGCACCAAAACAAGAGGTCTCGCCAATAAGGTCGATAGCAAACTCACCAACATCCGCCTTACCGCATATTTCATAGCCTGCGCCTTTAGCGCGGGTAACCGCCTCTGCTTCAAAAAGGCTTTCATAGCCCTCCAGCATTTTCGAGCCTGCCGAGGTGGGCAAGTCACTGGTAAGGAGCATATCCTCAAGAAGAAGCGCTCTGTCAAGAGATACTTCCTTTTTAGCTATATAAGTTTTCATTTCTGCCACCTCACTCCAATACCTTGGGCACGCACCAGTAGCCCTCGTCTGTGTCGGGGGAGTTCTTCTGAAGCTCCTCACGGGTAAAGATGCTCTTCACCTCGTCCTCACGCACCACCGTCAAAATGGGCAGGACGTGTACCATTCGTTCAACCTTTTCGGTATCTATTGCCTGAAGCTCTTCCCTTTCCTTCTCTCTCTTATCAAAGAAGGCGTGTGCCTCCGTCTTTTCAGAGTCGGTAAGGGCTATCTGGTTTAAAAGCTCCAGAAGTCTTAAAGTTTCTTTTTCCATAGAAGCCTTCCTTTCTTAATCTCTTACCTTGATGTGTACCTCTCGAAGCTGTTGCTCGGTAACGTCGCCTGGGGCAGACATCATAAGGTCCTGAGCGTTTCCGTTAAGCGGGAACGCGATAACGTCTCTTATAGTTTCCTCGTCTGCAAGGAGCATAATCATTCTGTCAACGCCGGGCGCCATACCTGCGTGGGGAGGTGCACCGAAGGAGAATGCGGTGTAGAGAGCACCGAATTTAGCCTTGAGGTCCTCCTCGCCGTAGCCTGCAATCTCAAACGCCTTGCGCATTATTTCGGGGTTATGGTTACGGACAGCACCCGAGGAAAGCTCAACGCCGTTGCAGACGATATCGTACTGGTATGCGAAGATTTCAAGGGGATCCTTGTTGAGAAGCGCATCCATTCCGCCCTGAGGCATGGAGAAGGGATTGTGGGTAAAGTCAACCTTGCCCGTTTCCTCGTTAAGCTCGTACATAGGGAAATCAACGATGAAGCAGAACTCGAAGGAATCGTTCTTGATAAGACCAAGCTCGTTTCCTCTCCAGGTTCTCATCTCGCCTGAAAGTCGGTCGATTACGGATGCGTTGTCGCTGATGAAGAAGAGGCTCTCCCCTTCCTTGATGCCCACAAGCTCCGTCAGCTCTGCCTTCTGCTCTTCGGTAAGGAACTTGGCGATAGGACCCTTGTATTCTCCGTCCTCAAGGGTGATATATCCAATGCCGAATTTCATACCGATGCTTCTTGAATATGCGTCTATCGCCTTTTCAAACGCCTTCTTGCCGTCGCCGTCGCCGTCACGCTTTACAAGGTAGTTGGCAACGATACCGCGGACAAGCTTGTCCTTGAAGGGAACTGTTCTGCCGTTTATATTAAGGAATTCGTTCTTGGAGAAGAACTCGGTCAAATCCTGAATGATAAGGGGGTTGCGAAGGTCGGGCTTGTCCGTTCCGTACTTCATCATTGCGTCAGCAAAGGTGATTCGGCGGAATGGGGGCTTTGATACCTTCTTGTCGGAAAACTTGGTAAAGGTATTGTAAACTACCTCTTCTGCAACAGCGAAAACGTCCTCCTGAGTAGCAAAGGACATTTCAAAGTCAAGCTGATAGAATTCTCCGGGTGAGCGGTCCTGACGGGCGTCTTCGTCACGGAAGCAGGGCGCTATCTGGAAATATCTGTCGAAGCCCGACGCCATCAAAAGCTGTTTGAACTGTTGAGGCGCTTGGGGAAGAGCGTAGAATTTGCCCTTGTGCTTACGGCTGGGAACAAGGTAGTCACGTGCGCCCTCGGGTGAGGATGCGGTGAGGATAGGGGTCTGTATCTCCATAAAGCCCAGAGACTCCATCTGTGAGCGCAGGTAGGAGAGCACCTTGGAGCGAAGCACGATGTTATTGTGTATCTTGGGGTTACGAAGGTCAAGATAACGGTATTTGAGTCTCACTTCCTCACGGGTCTGTGTGGATGCGTCGATTTCAAAGGGGAGTCCCATCTGGCAGGGGCCCAGCACCTCTATCTTGTCGGCGCGCACCTCAACGAGACCTGTGGCAAGCTTTGCGTTGACGGTGTCCTCGTCACGCTTTGTTACCTCGCCCTCAATGAGAACGACGGTCTCCTTCGTAATTCCGTGGAGAAGAGAATCGTCGGAAAATACTATCTGCGTTACGCCGTAGTGGTCACGAAGGTCAACGAAAAGTACGCCTCCGTGGTCACGAATGGTGCTTATCCAGCCTGTGAGAGTCACACGCTTACCGATATGCTCTGTGTTCAATTCATTACAGTTATGAGTTCTTATCATGGTTTGCCTCCTGATATTTGTTTTAGTATATGTATTTTTCGGGAAAATTTGCAGGGGAAAACAAAAAGCCCTTCGCCCCACAAATATGGGACGAAAGGCAAGCTTCCGCGATACCACCCAAATTGGTTAAAAATAACCCTCTCAATTACATCCTTACGGGATGAGCGCGCGAGTCTAATTACCCCGAGGGGCTTTCTTTCGCGGGCTCGGAAGTGTTTTTCACAAAGGCGTTATAATTGCTCTCTCACCTACAGCAACTCTCTTGGTATAACAATCCTTGCTACTCTCTTCGTCACAGCCAAAATTACTACGAGGCTATTATATCACTCAAAATAAATATTGTCAAGAATTTTTTGATTTTTTATCTATTCGTCGTCCTTTGCCGTGTTTTCAATCAAATCCACCACGACCCGATTTAGCTCGACTGCGTTTTTTGAGGTTATTATCGAATTTCCCGTTCTTTTTTCTATAGCTTTTCTCGTGTCTCCTGCTATAGCTCCGCCTTCACGGGCAATTTTTACGTTATCATCAAAGCTTTGCGGCTGCTCTTTTTTGGACAGCTCTGTAGTCGTTGCTTCCGCAAGCATATTCAAGACAAGCTCAAGGGTGCTCATATTGTCCCTTAAATTCTCTTTTGTTAGTCCTTTGAGATTTTTGTATTTTCTCGTCGTCATTCCTGACCAGGCTTTTGTAATCTCGTCGGTAAGTATAGCGTATTCAATGCCTTTTTGAATACCCCTTGCATCCCATTCGTCAGTAAGCTCCCGACGAACTTGTATGGCTTGCAATCTTTGGTTTATCCACTCTCTCGTATATCCCTTTTTTAAATAGGTTTCCAAGGCTCTGTCAATCGTCAATTCAGGATCTATGGTTTCCTCAATTCTCTCTTTGCCTACCTGAGCCAGCCATAATTTGAACGGCTCAGCTTTGGGAGACGGTATTGATTGAATGATCCTCAAAAGCTGCGCTGTGTCGGCAACGTCGGTCATATATGCTTTGCCGTCGGTATGTGACTTTAATTTCAGTTGACTACAATTTGTAGCCAACTCATTTCCTTCTTTTTTCAGGCGGGTTTTAAGAACGCTCCAATATTTTCTTGGATTGGGACTGTCCGTCAGCACGCCGATTACGTCAACGACGGAAAAATACCATTCCTCCGTCTCTTCGTTCCATGCAGTTCTTATTCTTTTATCCTCAAATACCTGTATTTTGTTATCCTTATGCATAAACAGATTTAACCTCCTTCAAGCTGTAGCTTTTTCTTTATTGCAAATCACTTTTCACCGCTTTTTCAAGCTCCCGAAGCTTATCAATATCCATAGGCTTCACGTCCTTCAGGGGATTGTCAAGCCCCAGAGCTTCGTACTTTTCAAAGCCCAGCGTGTGAAAGGGCAAAAGCTCCCACTTTTCAGGGGTGATGATGCTATATAACAGCTTTTTATATTCGGTGAGCGCCTCAACGCTATCGTTAATGCCGGGCACTACCACGGTTCTGACCCAGCACCGCTTGCCACTCTCTGCAATAAAACGCAGGTTTTCGGTAACGAGCTGGAGTGAGCCTGCCGTGTAGCGCTCCATATCCTCGGCGGTGGCAAATTTCAGGTCGGCAATAATGAGGTCGGACGAGAGAAGAGTGTTTTTCACGCTTTCAGTGAGGGGCACGGCAAGAGAGGTGTCGAGAGCGTAGCCTATCCCCTCTTCTTTCAGGAGGGGTATGCATTTTTCTATCTCGGCGCTTTGCAAAAGAGGCTCTCCACCCGAAAAGGTGACGCCTCCCCCGTTTTTGAAATAGACCTTGTACCGACGGGCACGGGCGACTATCTCCTCAGGCGTGTATTCCTTCCCCCCACCCCTCTGGGTGTCAGGGTTGTGGCAGTAAACGCAACGCAAGGGACAGCCCGACAGAAATATACAGTACCTTATTCCGTCTCCGTCAAGGGCAGCCATAGATTCAAAGGAGTGTACTTTCATCTTAACCTCACAAAAGATTTTACAA
>JAZSLY010000008.1:0-15434 GCA_045535585.1 Eubacteriales bacterium | reverse complement strand
GTTATGTCGGTTGACCCCGACTGCTCACCCGAGATCACAGGTATGATCGGTGCGTCCATCGCCCTTTCAATTTCCGATATTCCCTGGAACGGTCCTATCGCAGGTACATTCGTAGGACTTGTTGACGGCGAATTTGTTATGAACCCCACCAAGGAGCAGAGAGAAAGAAGCCTTCTCGAGCTTACCGTTGCTTCCTCCGCAAAGAAGGTAGTAATGATTGAAGCAGGCGCAAAGGAAGTATCCGACAAGGATATGTACGACGCTATTATGGCAGCGCACAAGGTTAACTGCGAGATAGTTGACTTTATCAACTCTATCGTTGCCGAAATCGGCAAGCCCAAGTTCGAGTATCCCTCATGTGAGGTTGACCACGACCTCTTTGAAGCTATCAAGGCTTACGCTATGGACGACGTTCAGGCGGCTCTCGACACCGACGACAAGCTCGTAAGAGACGAGAGACTTCAGGTAGTTTACGCCGACGTATTCGAGCATTTTGGTGAGATTTATCCCGATATGGACGAAGCTACCACCGCTATGATTAACGAGTGTATGTATAAGCTTCAGAAGTACGTTGTAAGACGCTGGCTCCTTGACGAGCAGAAGCGTGTTGACGGCAGAAGAATGGATCAGATGAGACCTCTTGCCGCTGAAATCGGACTTCTTCCCAGAACTCACGGCTCGGGTATGTTCACAAGAGGACAGACTCAGGTTCTTACAGTTGCTACCCTCGGTTCAGTTTCCGACCAGCAGATGCTCGACGGAATTGACGACGAGGAATTCAAGAGATATATGCATCACTACAATATGCCCGCCTACTCCGTTGGTGAGGCAAAGGCATCAAGAGGCCCCGGCAGACGTGAGATCGGTCACGGCGCTCTTGCAGAGCGTGCTCTCGAGCCCGTTATTCCCTCTGTTGAGGAATTCCCCTACGCTATCCGTCTCGTTTCCGAGGTTGTAAGCTCCAACGGCTCTACCTCTCAGGCTTCTATATGCGGCTCAACACTTGCACTTATGGACGCAGGTGTTCCGATTAAGGCTCCCGTTGCAGGTATCTCCTGCGGTCTTATCACAGAGGAAGACAGATGGATGACCATGATCGACATTCAGGGTCTTGAAGATTTCTTCGGCGATATGGACTTCAAGGTTGCAGGTACAAAGGAAGGCATCACCGCAATCCAGATGGACCTCAAGATTGACGGTCTTACACCTGAAATCATCAAGAACGCACTTGAAACAACACACGTTGCAAGAAATCATATTATCGACGAGGTTATCCTCAAGGCAATTCCTGCTCCTCACGACGACGTTTCCGCTTGGGCTCCCAAGATGATCACCACCAAGATTGACCCCGACAAGATAAGCGAGGTTATCGGTAAGGGTGGTAAGGTAATCCAGAAGATTACCGCCGACACGGGTGCTAAGGTTGACATCGAGGACGACGGAAGCATCTTTATCGCGGCAGTTGACAAGAGTGCGGCATACGCTGCTCTTGATATGATCAACGCAATCGCTCTCGACCCCGTTGTAGGCACTGTTTACACGGGTACGGTAACAAGACTTATGACCTTCGGCGCATTCGTAGAGTTTGCACCCGGTAAGGAAGGACTTGTTCACATCTCCAAGCTGGACCGCAAGAGAGTTGAGAAGGTTGAGGACGTTGTGGCTGTCGGCGACGTTATCAAGGTTAAGCTTATCGAAATTGACGATAAGGGAAGAATCAATCTTTCACGCAAGGACGCTCTTGACGATATTGAAGAATAATTGTTAACACTGGGGGTTGTGAAAAGCGAAGGCTTTTTACAACCCCTATGTTATACGGGGGTGAAACTTTTGAGTAACAAGGAAGATTTACTGGAAGGTAATCTCTTCAAAAAAATATTTATATTCATACTACCGCTTATTATAAGCAATATGGTGCAAAAGCTTTTTAACGCCGTGGATATTGCCGTGCTCGGTCATATGGCAAGCTCGGTTGCCGTGGCGTCGGTGGGCGCTACCACAAGCATCGGTCATCTTCTCGTAGATACCTTCTTCGGTATATCCGCAGGCGCAAAAATCGTCCTTTCCCGTAGCTTCGGCTCAAAGGACGCCGAGAGAATAAAGCGTGCCTCCTATACCACTATCCTCACGGGACTCGGGCTCGGACTTATTCTCGTCGTACCGGGGCTCTTGTTCTCCGAGAATATGCTCCGCTTCGTTGACTGCCCCCCCGAATGCTTTGAGCAGTCTGTGCTCTACCTTAAAATCTATTGTGCAGGCGCACCTGCCATAATGCTCTATAACTTTGCGTCCAGTATCCTTCTGGCATCGGGCGACACACGCCGTCCTATGCTCTATATCACCATATCGGGCATCGTCAACCTCTGCCTTAACATCATTCTTTGCCTCGTGCTTGAAAAAAAGGTTATGGCGGTTGCTATCGCCACCGTTGTGTCCCAGCTTGTCAGCGCAGTTCTCGTCTGCGCAAGGCTTCGCAAGATAAAGGAAATAGAGCTTGGCTTCAAGAATATCTGCTTTGACGGCAGTGTTCTTGGAAAAATCTTCTACTACGGCGCTCCCGTAGCGCTTTATACCGCCATTTTCCCCCTTTCCAATCTCCAGATACAGTCCGCAATAAACTCCTTCGGAGTTTCAGCGGTGTCGGGAAACTCCGCAGGTATTACCGTAGAAGGCTTCGTTGCCGCCGTGTCCACCGCTATTTCCAGCGCCACCGTTACATTTATGGGTCAGGGAATAGGCGCAAAGAGGTTTGACAAATCTAAAAAGTCCCTGCTCTTATGCCTTGGCTATACTATTGTCCTCACGGGCTTTGCAGGCGTTTTCGCCTTCCTGACGGGACGCTTCTGGACGGCTCTCATAATCCCCGACGACCCCGTGGGTATAGATTACGCAATGATAAGGCTTAGCTTCGTCGGCTTGTTCCACGCAATAGCAGGCGTCAACGGCGTACTCTCCCACGCAATCCAAAGCTATGGCAAGCCCATTTTCAGCACCGTCAACTCTATCGTGGGCGTATTCATTTTCCGCTTCGTGTGGATGAGATTCGTCTATCCCCTCTATCCCACCTATACCTGCCTTATGGTCTGCTTTATCGCCTCCTGGTGCTTTATGCTGATATTCAATATCCTCGGCACTATCTTCTTCGGCAACAGATTTTACAAAAGGGCGGAAAGGGAGATATCATAAAACAAAAGACTGTAAAAACTCGAAGAGTATTTTACAGCCTTTTTTTACTTTATAGGAATTTGTATTAAAATGTACCTCGCCGTTTTTTTGGGGTAAAAAAATGCATTACGATAGGCGAGATATGCCAGCGGCTGCTAGCCGCTTTTTATTCAATGTTGATTACCCTTTTGCCCTTTTTCTCGGCAAGCGCTTTAAAATGATACGCACCTCCGTAGGTGCGGATAACGTGTGTTACAACCACGTCACTTTGTTGTACCATCAATTCGTTACGCTTTGATATGGCAAATCTCGGCAAAGCCCCTTCAAGCCCCTCGGGATATACCGAATGAGAATAGTCCTCGTGCTCTCTTTTTTCGCTTGGCAAATATGCTAAAACTACGCTGTATTTTATATGAGGATAACTTTTCTCAACGTCAAAAAGAATATCCTTTACCATTTCGTCAAAGTACCCGTTATTGCCTACTAAAAATTTATCCGCATTATAATTTTCTATGAGGTCAATTATGACCTCTTTTATTTTTGGCTTAATTCCTTCTTTCGCATCTCTGTGCCCAAAAAACACAACCGTCATTTAACTTCACTTCCCATTATTTGCTACCCCGAACAAGCAAAATGTGTGTTTCTGATAACAATAGTCAATAATATTATATAATTGCTACCCATAAAAGTCAATAGCAATCTTTGTGGCACAGAAACATTTTCTACATCAAAGTAAAATTATATTGTAGAAAACAAAAGGAGATAGCATATGGGAAAAGAAGTCGGATTTAAAAACATTGACAGGTTTGTTCAATTGGGAATTGCAATTTCAACCTTAAGAAGAATCAGAGGTATGTCACAAGAGGAGCTTGCGTATGAGGCTCATATCAGCAGAGGCTTATTAAGTAGAATAGAAGCACCAAATATGGCGTATAATTTTACGCTGGAGGTATTTTATGATATTGCAGACGCTCTCGACGTAACACCCGAGCAATTGATAACTGCATCGGTATTACCCGACGAAATAATAAGTAAAAAATGAATAAGGAGACGGTTTACGTCTCCTTATTTTCTGCTTATTATACCTACGATTTTGCCCGAAATTAAAACTGTTATAAAGGAATATATAAGCCTTGACCACGGAATGTAGCTCAAGCTTAAAAGTATTACCACAAGGTCGCTGATAAGATAGATTATCTCGATTTTGACCTTAAATAGCCTCGAAAAGCTCATTGCCAGAGCGTCGTCTCCGCTGGGCGCACCGCCTGCCCTGACGCAAAGACCTGCGCCGACTCCTATGAATATCGCCCCCGCAAGTGCTGCCACAAGGGGATATTGATAAATGCCCTTAAAAAGCGGAGGGGTCAATTCAAGAATTCTGTATATAAGGGAAAAAGAGAGGGTTGCAACCGAGGAGTAGACGAGAAAGCTCCGTCCAAGAATTTTAAAGCCTACGGCGTAGCAGATAATATTCATTATAAGGCTGGTTGCGGCGGGGGAAAGGGAGAAGTGCTTTTCAAGAAGGAGGGACGCACCCAGAATTCCGCCCTCGGTGACGCCCGAAAAGGAGTGTATCTCGTAAAGCCCGAACGCCATTACCGAAGCGCCGAGGATTGCCATAAGGGAATTTTTTACAAAGGTTTTCTTCATTTTTTTGGTCCTATTTTGCTTTGGCGTATTGAAAATAAAAATAGTTGGTAGTATAATATAGTAATCAAATATTAAGGAAGTGTGGATATGAACGAAATAGATAAGGTAAGGGAATTTTTCAAGGGTGACTTATACGCCACCTCTGCCACGGGAATTGAAATTGCCGAGATAGGCGACAGATGGGCAAAGTGCACCCTGACACTTGATTCCCGTCACAAGAATGCGGCAGGTCAGGTAATGGGAGGGGTAATATTCACCCTTGCCGACTTTACCTTTGCCGTAGCAACCAACAGAGAGGGGCAGGTCACCGTCACCACCTCGTCACAAATATCCTACCTCAACGCCGTGAAGGGCGATGTGCTTATATGCGAAGCGAAGCTTCTGCGTGACGGAAAGAAAAATTGCTTTTACAGAATAGATATTATGGATGACGCGGGAACCTACGTGGCAACCGTGTCAAACGTGGGCACTCACGTTTAATCAGCGCCTCTGAAGGTCCTTTTGTATATCATCGACGCCAATATTACCGCCACGACACCCGAAACTATCTTTCCTGCCATAACTGCGGGAAGCAAGTCTGCCCTCATTGCCATAGTAAACGCCAGATGCCCTGCAAGCACGAAGGAGCCTGAAACCGAAAAGGCGAAATTCAGCATTCTGCCCTTTCTGTCCATATCGGGCACCATAGGGTAGGACGTGGTGATAGACGCCATAGAAGCGAGAAAGCCCAGCACCGATGAACTGTTAAGCCCCGCTTTTCTGCCAACGGCAGAAAGGGGCTTTTTTAATATAACCGACACAGCCTTGATAAGCGGAAATGCGCCTGCCATAGTAGTGCAGGCGTTTATTACTACCGCCATTCCCTCGTCGAGAGGGGCAAGGTAGGGCACGAATTCCTTTTTCAAGAGGAACTCGGCAATGCCCAGCGCCAGACCCACCGTTATCACGGCAAGGACGGCACGGCCAATAAAGGTGAATACCTTAACGGATAGCGAGGGCAACGTCAAAAGCCCCAGCATTACTATCAGCGAAAACAGAATTACGGGAACGAGGTTTACGAAAAGCACCCTCGCTGAAAGACCCATTATAAAGCCCGACACCACGCATCCCACGGGAATGGTAGCAAAGCCACAAAGAATACCGAGGAACATTTCCTTGTGGTATTTCTTGTCAACGGTACTGAGGGCAAAGGGAATGGTGTAGGAAATGGTGCAGCCAAGCATAGAGGAAACGACGAAGCCGTTGAATGCGCCCACGAGAGCGTTTCTTGACATTTCCACCGACAGAGGCGCACCGCCCATATCGTTGGCAATGAGCATAGCGGAAACGAAGGAGGGGTCAAATGGAGTGCTATTTGCAATAACGCTGGAGAGAGGCGACATAAGCTTTGCCAAAATGGGAGCAATAAGAAGCATACCCACCATAGACATCGTCATAACGCCCAAGAGCATAACGCCCTTTTCAAATTCCTTTCCAAGCCCCAGTCTGTTGCCGATGATAAGGTCAACGGCGCCGATAAGGGCAAAGACGGCAAGAACTGTTGATAAAATATCCATATTTCTATACCAGAGCTGACTCCTTAAATCCTTCCTTCGTTAATACGGCAATCGCCTTGTAGCCACAGTCGAGAAGCCTCTTTTTTGCCATATCCCAATTATCGTTAAAATAAGCGGTATCGTGGCAGTCGGAGGAAATGGTAATACCGCAATCAAGCCTTTTCAGCTCCTTTATAATAAAGGGGGCAAGATAGGGCTCTTTTTTATATCCTCTTGCAACACAGCCTACGTTCACTTCGAAAATCTGCACCTTCTTCGCAAGCGCTCTTACACATTCAATGGCAAGGGCTTGATATTCGGGGTCGTCCTCGTCAATAAGGTGAAGGACGGGGGAGTGCTTCGTCACAAGGTCAAAGTGCCCGATGATATCAGCGCCGATTTCGGCAAGGCGTGCGGACTCCTCGTAAAAACGCCGTGCAAGCTTTATTCCGCTATTGTCAAAATAGTCCTCGCAAAGCTTCTTTATGTACTCGGCGTCTCTGTCGAAGGGGACCATATTTTCCCCGAATTTAAAGCAATGGAACGAGCCTATCACGTAGTCGTATCCTTCAAGTGAGTCGATGGAATAAAGGTCGCTTTCAACACCCGTAAAGATTTCCAACACACCGTGGTATTTCTTTTTCAATTCTTCGGCTTCTTTTTTGAATTCAAGAATGGTTTCGGGGGATTGGGAATAGTTCGTTTTATAGGGCATATTGGCGTGCCGTGAAAAGCCCACCGAGTCAAAGGAGCACGCCACGGCACGCTCTGCCATTTCCGTCAGAGTGTTTTTGCCGTCGCAATACTGTGAATGAGTGTGTAAATTCTGTAAATACATTTAATGCTTTATCCTTAAACCTTTCGGGTAATGATTTTTTATCTGTCCGTTTACCGCTTTTCCGCCGCCGAGCGAGACACCATTTACCTTTACGGCAACCCAACCGTTTTCAATATTTGCGTCAATGGTTTCACCAAGAAGGTAGGTGTTGACTCTTTTGTCGTTGAGAGGAAGGTCAAGGGTGCGCCTGAAAAGGCTGCCAAGTGCCGAGAAAAGCTGATGATGAGGGTGGAAAATACCCTTTTTTATTTCCCCAAGCGTCACTCCGCAGGAATAGGTTATCTCACGGGGGACGGGTATTTTGGGGTCAATATATACGATATAATCCTTGAATTTGAAAAGCTTTTCCTTGTCGTAGTCTGTGAGAACGTCGTCAAGGAAGGCTTCTGTAATCTTTCTTTCCTCGGGGGTCAGAGACTGGGTCGCCTGACAAGTGTCTCTTTCCCACCCGTCTTTCTCTCCCCGCCGTTTCATCAGCGCCGAGAACTGTCCCTCGCCAGGGGCAATATGGGGGTAAAATCGCCTCATTCTTTCGTCGCTTCCGGGCATAGTGTAGGGAAGCACCTCGTCCTTGGGGTCTGTGAGATAAAAGTCTGGGTTGCCTTCAAGGAAATTCAGCACCAAGTCTTCGTTTTCTTCCTTTGAGAAGGTGCAGGTGGAATAGAGAAGGTATCCTCCGTCTGCCACCGCCCTTGATGCATTTTGCAAAATCTCCCTCTGTCTTTCGGCACAGACCAGAACGTACTCCTCACTCCAATCCGTCCTTGCCGCCTCTTCCTTTCGGAACATTCCCTCACCCGAGCAGGGAGCGTCCACTATTACAAGGTCAAAGTCGTGGGGGAGAGAGCGTATCAGGGTGTCGGTGTCCGTGCATGTCACGGCGTAGTTTATTTCACCCATTCTCTCAAAATTTCCTGCCATTATCTTTGCACGGGCAGGGCTTATTTCGTTGGAAATTATATATCCTCCGTCACCAAGCAAAGCCGCCGCCTGCAAGGATTTACCGCCCGGCGCGGCGCAGGTGTCAAGAATTTTCCACCCCTTTTCGATATTCACCGATGAAACGGGCACCATAGCCCCAGGCTCCTGAACGTATATGAGACCTGCGTGGTGGAGAGGGTGTGCGCCTATCTTTTCCTCGGAAAAATAATAGGCGTTTTTTGCATAGGGCACGGGGGAGAGGGGAAAGTTAAAATAGTCCCCGGCATCTCTGCCCTGCGCTTTTTTCGTATTCAGCCTGAAAGCTCTCGGAGAGGGCTTTTCAAGCTCGTCAAGATACAGACGAAGCCCCTCGTCACCAAGAAGCTTTTTCATTCTTTCTAAAAATTTTTCGTGGATTTCCATACTAACTCCGACTATAATATTACAACTAATATTATGTGACAAAAAAGCCGTATTGTCAAGGAAAAAAGCAAAAATAAAAAACTTTGTTCGATTTTGCTCTTGACATTACGGTAACTTTATGATATACTTTGTTAGCAACCTGAATTGGAGAAGTACCCAAGGGGTTAAGGGGGCAGTTTGCTAAACTGTTAGGTCGGGTTTCCGGCGCGCGAGTTCGATCCTCGCCTTCTCCGCCAGAAAAAGACCTTGTCGAAAGACAAGGTCTTTTTCAACTAAATCCGCCTATGGCGGAAGAAATCCACTACCGTGGATGAAATCGCCTTGCGATGAAATCTGCCTGATGGCAGGTTAAGAAAGGCGGATTTAATTTCATCTGAGGCAAAGCCGAAGATTTCATCCAAGCTCGCTTGGATTTCATTAATAAATGTCCCCCGTCAAGCTTCTGCTTGGCGATTTTTTTATCCATTGCGAAAGCAATGGTATATCATCACGCGTTAGCGTGTATCTCATCACCGAAGGTGCATATCATCAGCCGTAGGCTGTATTTACTTTCGCAATGATGATATACAATGCTTTGCATTGATGATATGCCACAACAGGTTGTGGATGATATACACGCCCTTCGGCGTGATATGGATGTCCCCCGTCAAGCTTCTGCTTGGCGATTTTTATTTTTTATGAATTTACAGTTGAAATATTTACGGATTGTGATATAATTACATTAAAGTTAATAAATGTTAAAGGAGACTTTGAAATGAAAGTTTATATTATGGCAGACCTTGAGGGCATCAGCGGAGTTTATGCAAGAGATCAGGTCGTTTCCGACGGCGCACGCTTTGCGGAGGGACGCCGTTATCTTACCCGTGACATAAATATCTGCGCCTCGGCGTTGAAGGAGGCGGGGGTTGACACCGTCTATGCAAGAGATTGCCACGGCGGAAGCTACGCACTTTTGTGGAACGAGCTGTCGGACGACGTGGATATGGTTATCAGCGGTCTCACGGGCGCAGACAGATTTGCATTTCTTGAGGACGCCGACGCCGTAATTTTACTTGGCTATCACGCAAAGGCAGGTATGGCAGGCGGACTTCTCGAGCATACCTTCAGCAGTGCCACCGTGCAGAACTATTTTCTCAATGGCAAGAAGGTAGGCGAGCTTGAAATTGATGCGTCTATCGTGGGAGAAAAAGGCGTGCCCGTAATTATGGTCAGCGGTGACACCAGAGTCTGCGAGGAGGCACGCGATTTTATGCCTTGGGTCGAAACCGCTGAGGTGAAGAAGAGCATTGGTTGCTTTGGCGCAGGTCTTTTGCCTCCCGACAAGGCGGAAAGAGTGCTCAGAGAGTCGGTTAAAACGGCGGTTGAGAATTTGAAGAGCGGTAAGTGCAAGATTTATACTACCCCCGCTCCCATAACCCTGACGGTTGAGGTTACCGAGCGCACACAGCTCCCCAACAAATACGCAAAGCCATATATGAAAATAATTGACGGAAGGACCTACGAGATTTCGGCTGACTCGGTTGAGGAAGCCCTGAACCGTCTGTATTAAGTGGTGTGATATGAAGATTATTGACATAATAAAGGGCGCGAAGCCAAGCCTTTCCTTTGAGGTTTTCCCCCCAAAAACAAGCGATAAGTTTGACGGAGTGCTGTCTGCTACCAAGGAGATAGCCGCCCTTTCACCAAGCTATATGAGCGTCACCTACGGAGCAGGCGGAGGTACGTCGGAGTACACCTCAGCAATATGTAAGGCGCTCAACGACACGGGCGTGCCTGCCCTTGCCCACCTGACCTGCGTTTCCTCCGACAAGGGACGGATAAGAGAGGAGCTTAAAGGACTTCGCGAGAAGGGAATTGAAAACATTCTGGCGTTGAGGGGAGATATCCCCGAGGGCTTTGACTTAAATGCCATTCAATATCACCACGCAAGCGACCTTGTGAGTGAGATAGCGAGCTTTGGCGGATTTTGCATCGGTGGTGCTTGCTATCCCGAGGGACATCCCGAAAGCGAGAGCGCCGACGCCGATATGGAGGGCTTGAGAATAAAGGTGGAAAGCGGAGTGGAATTCCTTACCACCCAGATGTTTTTTGATAACAATATTCTCTATAATTTTCTTTACAGAATGTACAGGGCGGGTATAAACGTACCGGTAGTGGCAGGAATTATGCCCGTCACCAACGCCGTACAGATAAAGCGCATCTGCTCTATTTCATCCTCTGCTCTGCCACAGCGCTTTTTGAGAATAGTGGACAGGTACGGCAATAACCCCGACGCTATGAAGCAGGCGGGAATCGCCTTTGCCACGGAGCAGATAATCGACCTTTATGCCAACGGAATTAACGCGGTGCACGTTTATTCAATGAACAAGCCCGACGTTGCCGCCGCCATAAAGTCTAACGTTTCAGAGATAATAAAATGACGGACTTTTTCTACGGTGACGTGCAGGCAGAGCGCCTGACGCTTAACGAAACGGAGCTGTCACGCCGTCTGATGACGGAGAAAGGCTTTGAAAACGAAATTACCGAGTCCTGCCGTAAGGCTCTTTTGGGCGAGATAAGAGCGAAGTATTCGGCGTGCAGGTGTAGAGTGTCATACCCCGAGAAAAATAAAATCGACCTTGGCTTCGGTGCTTTTGAAAGCGCCGACCTTTATAAAAATCTTTCGTGTTGTACGGAAGTTTTCGTTATGGCGCTCACTCTTGGTGTCGGGGTTGACAGACTTATCAACAAGTATTCTCTTACCTCTGTTTCAAAATGCTTTATAGCCGACGCTCTGGCGTCCGCCTATGCGGAGTCTCTTTGCGACTACGTGGCGAAGGAGTTGAGGGGAAGCCTGCATTGCCGACCGCGCTTCAGCGCAGGATACGGAGACTTGTCCCTTGATATACAACCGTATCTTTTAGAGCTTGTAGATGCTAAAAGGCTTCTCAATATAACTCTGTCCGAAGGCTTACTGATGACGCCGAAAAAATCTATTACTGCTATTATGGGGATTGAAAAATGAAGGATATAAAAAAGGCACTTGCTACCCGACGCTTGTATTTTGACGGAGGCTTCGGCACCGTGGTACAGTCAATGGGACTGAAAAAAGGTACGCCACCGGAGGCGTGGAATATAGAAAAGCCTGAAAAGGTGTCCGAGGTACACCGCGCGTATATCGATGCAGGCTGTAACATCGTAACTACCAACACCTTCGGCGTAAATTCTGATAAATACACGAATTACAAAGAACTAATTTCCTCTGCCATTCAATGTGCAAAGAATTCAATAGGTGACAGAGAAGACGTTTTCGTTGCCTTTGACGTGGGTCCTACGGGACGAATGCTTCAGCCTCTTGGCGACCTTTCCTTTGAAAGAGCCGTTGAGATATTTTCCGATAGCGTCAGAGTGGCGGTAGAATGTGGCGTGGACCTTATTATTGTGGAAACCATGAACGATTCTCTCGAAACGAAGGCGGCGGTTCTTGCTGTGCGTGAGAATTCAGAGCTCCCGCTTTTCGTTACCAACGTATACGACAAAAGCGGAAAGCTTATGACGGGTGCCGACCCGGAGGCGATGATAGCAATGTTAGAGGGGCTCAGAGTTGACGCCCTCGGTATGAATTGCTCCTTCGGACCCGACGCGATGCTTGAAATAATAGACAGATTTACCGAGAATGCCTCCGTTCCAATTATCACCAACCCCAACGCAGGTCTGCCGAGGGTAGAGGGGGAGAGGACGACCTTTGACGTTACTCCCGACGAATTCGCCGACTATATGGTGTCCCTTGCAAAGAAGGGCGTGAATATACTTGGCGGTTGTTGCGGTACGACGCCTGAGCACATCAGAAAAACCGTGGAGAAGACCAAGGATATTCCCCTTGCCCCTGTCGTTAAAAAGGACAAGACGAGAGTTTCCTCGTATACTCATACCGTTACGATAGGCGACGGCGTATGCCTTATCGGCGAGCGCATAAATCCTACGGGAAAGCCTAAATTGAAGGATGCCCTGAGGCGTGGAGATATGGGCTATATTCTTTCCGAGGGCGTGCGCGAAGCCGAGTGCGGAGTGCATATCCTCGACGTCAACGTGGGTCTGCCCGAGATAGACGAAGCGTCTGTGATGAAAAGGGCAGTGGAGTCCTTACAGTCGGTTACCGACCTGCCTTTACAGCTTGACTCTTCAAACCCCCGCGTTTTAGAGGGGGCTATGCGTATATATAACGGAAAGCCTCTTATCAACTCCGTCAACGGTAAAGAGGAGAGCATGACGGGCATTTTCCCTCTGATACAGAAGTACGGCGGAGCGGTTATTGCCTTGACTATGGACGAGAGTGGTATCCCCGATACCGCCGAGGGAAGAGTGGCTATTGCCCAGCGGATTGCTTTTCGTGCGCTGGAATACGGAATTGAAAAGAAGGATATTATAGTAGACCCTCTTTGCCTTGCCGTGTCCTCCGACCCCCAAAGCGCCCTCGTGACACTCAAAGCGGTCAGCCTCCTTTCACAAAAAGGCTTCAGGACAAGCCTTGGAGTTTCCAACGTTTCCTTCGGTCTGCCCGAAAGAGAAAAGATAAACACCTCGTTTTTCACCTCTGCCCTTGAAAACGGACTTGACTGTGCTATTATGAATCCTTTTTCAAAGGGTATGATGGACGTATATTACGCCTTTTGCGCCCTTCACGGTCTTGATGCAGGTTGCGCGGAATATATAGAATATGCTACCGCTCTTTCACAGAGTGAGGCGGTGCGTACCGATACTTCGTCGGATATTACCTTGCATCAGGCAATCGTCAGAGGGCTTCGAGAGGAGGCGTCTAAAAAAGCGCAAGAGCTCCTTAAAGCTATTGCTCCGCTTGACGTTATTAACCTTCATATTGTCCCCGCTCTTAATGAGGTAGGTGATAGCTTCGAGAAGAAAAAGACCTATCTTCCACAGCTTCTTATGAGCGCCGAGAGTGCTTCGGCGGCGTTTGAAATGGTAAAAGAAGGTCTGACGGGCGAGAGCGCGGACTCCTCAAAGGCAATAATCCTTGCCACCGTCAAGGGCGACATTCACGATATCGGAAAAAACATCGTCAGGGTGCTTGCCGAGAGCTACGGCTATAAGGTGTACGACCTTGGACGTGACGTCGACCCCGAAAGAATAGTGTCGGCGGTTGCTGAAACGGGTTGTACTCTGGTTGGACTCAGCGCACTTATGACCACCACCGTTCCTGCTATGGCAGATACTATAAAGGCTCTCGGTGAAAAGTACGATAACGTAACCACCGTCGTAGGAGGCGCCGTGCTTACCGAGGAGTATGCATCTATGATAGGTGCTGATGCCTACTGTGCCGACGCTATGGCACTGGTGCGTTTTCTTGAAAATTTTTATAAATAAACTATTGCATTATTTTAAAGAAGTGATTATAATGTATTGGTGATTTATATTTTTTGTAAAAGAGGGATAATATGCAAAGCTTAATGGCTTTATCAATAGCAATTTTTGCGGGACTTATGATGTCCCGTCTGGCAAAAAAGGTGCAGTTACCTGCGGTTACCGCCTATCTTGTGGCAGGTATCCTTATAGGTCCGTATCTTCTCGGCTCCTTCGGAGTTGAGGGACTTGGCTTTATCAGCCACGCGGATATGGAAAAGTACTCTATCTTCTCGGACGTAGCCTTGGGCTTTATCGCCTTTGCAATAGGTAACGAGTTCAGACTTAACACACTTAAAAAGACGGGTAAGCAGGCTACGGTAATCGGTATTTTCCAGGCGGTTGTGGCAACCGTATTTGTTGACGCCGCTCTCATAGGCGTTCATTTCCTCATTCCCGACCTTCTGCCTCTTCCTGCAGCTATCGTGCTGGGCGCAGTTGCGTCTGCCACGGCTCCTGCCGCAACCCTTATGGTTGTGCGTCAGTATAAGGCAAAGGGCCCTCTTACCGATATTCTTTTGCCCATAGTTGCCCTTGACGACGCGGTAGGTCTCGTGCTTTTCGCCGTTTCCTTCGGCATCGCAAAGGCGTTGCTGGTTGGCGCAGTTGATATAATTTCCATTATCGTAGAGCCTATTTTAGAGGTTGTGCTCTCTGTTCTTCTGGGCGCTGTAATGGGTTGGATTTTCACCTATTTCGAGAAATTTTTCCACTCCCGTTCAAAGCGTCTGTCAATGTCAGTCACCTTCGTTTTGTTTACCGTTGCGCTCTCAATGCTTAATTTTGAGATTGCAGGAATACATATTGCATTCTCGTCACTCCTTGTTTGTATGATGCTCGGTACTGTCTTTTGCAACTGCTGCGACTTCTCCGAGGAGCTTATGGACAGAATTGACCGTTGGAGCGCTCCGCTTTTAATCCTCTTTTTCGTTATCAGCGGTGCAGAGCTGGAGCTTTCTATCTTTAAGAGCCCTATCATCGTGCTGGTGGGCGTTGTGTATATCATCTTCCGCTCGGCAGGTAAGTATTTGGGTGCAAGATTCAGCGCCAAGGCTACAAAGTGCGACAATAATATCGTAAAATATCTCGGTATTACCCTTCTGCCACAGGCAGGCGTGGCACTTGGTATGGCAATGAAGGCAAGAGCCCTTGGCGAAGCAGGTACGGTAGTTGCTAACATTACCCTTTTCTCCGTGCTGATATATGAGCTTGTAGGACCTTATCTTACCAAGATTGCTTTAATGAACGCAGGCGAGATAGAGCCCGAGGGCAAGACCAGCGCAAGAGGAATGAAGCACTAAAAATAGAGAAAGGCAAATGCCTTTCTCTTTTTTAGTGAATAGTGAATAGTGAATAGTGAAGAAGTGAAAGTTGTATAGTAAAAGTGGACACATCGAAGAGTTAATGATATAATAGAAAAAAGAGGTGTTCACAATGAAAAGGACTTTCAGCAAAGAATTCAAGGTTAAGGCATGTGAATTAGTTCTAAAAGATGGAATAAAACA
>JAZSLY010000144.1:0-4371 GCA_045535585.1 Eubacteriales bacterium | reverse complement strand
AAAAATTATTAATTCGAATACTCCGGAAGAGGCTAAATCAGCTTTGCTTGAATGGATTGAGTGCGCAGAACACTCTGACCTTCCTCAATTTGAAAAATGTGCCAAAACACTTCGCAATTGGTTTACTGGCATTGTTAATTCTTTTTCTTCTCCTTTTACCAACGGTTTTACCGAGGGCTGCAATAACAAAATCAAGGTTCTTAAGCGCAATGCTTATGGATTTTCTAACTTTATTCGTTTTAGAAAGCGCATTTTACATATGTTTTCTCATCAAAAAATACAAGCAGTCGTCTTTTAACAACTGCTTGCATTCTATTTCGTTTCATTTTCTGTTTTAACTTCTTTTACCCCAACTATTGACAAAGAGCCAACTAAAAATGAGTTTTTTAAGCCCGTCGTTTATTTCCTTTTTAAAACCGTTTCTAATTTTTTGAATTTTGGAACGCCGTCGAAAAAAGCATTGATGATTTTACTCATAAGCGCTATGATGGGGGAGTTGATTATCGTAGTTACCAGCGTGCCGAGCCCTATACTGTGAAAGCTCTGACGCCCGATTTCTCTCCAGTTAAAGTCGCCCGCGTCGCCGAAAACGGTCAGCGCAAGCAGGACGGACAATAAAAAGAGAGAGATGTCAAATATCCATTTCATCCGTGTAATATTTATTTTGAATTTTCGCGCTACCTCTGCCACGAACAGCTCGTAGACCTGCAAGGGCATATATGTACGAAAAAAGCAGGCAACGCCAAAGCTGACACAAAGGTCACCCAGTATTAACAGCATCCACTGCCATACTAAGCCTGAGCCGTCAATCCACCCAAACGACCATAGGAAAAAGTCGAGAATATATCCGTACACTACTGCGACGGCAAAGGATAAAAGGTATCTCCAGTTAAACCGACGCACAAGCAGGCACATCAGGAGAAGCATAAGCCCCTGAATTATATATTCCGTTATTCCTACACTCATCAGGGGAATTGTGTCCGACAGAGCTTCGCTTACTATAAATGCAGGCGCCGCTACCATTGATACGCCAAGCCCCGCCTTACTGCAAAGCGTGACGCCGAGGGCGACGAATACGTTGCCAAGGAGCCACAATAGCTCCGATGATTTTTCAATTCTTTTCATTTTGCCGGCTATTAGAATGCGTATCCGAAAACTTCACAGTCGCTCAAATTAACTCTCTCAACGTCAAGAAGCCTCAATGCGCCGTCCACTCTTTCAAAGGTGAACTTTACCTCTGCCGCCTCTAAAGCGTGAATACTGTCGGCATAAAGCGAATAGGTCACGGTGACCTTTCCGTCCTCCTCCTCAAAGGAGGTAAGAGCCTTCGGAATGTAGTTAGCGCCGTGTCCGCAATCCACGTAGCTTATTCCGTTTTCGTCTGCAGGATATTTATTTACAAAGGCTTTCCTAAACTCATTAAGTATATCGTCACCATAGCCGAAGGCAGTCTTTACAGCCCCGACAAAAGTGTCCGCAGTGGTAGCAGAGTAGTTAAACTCACCCTTTACGTCCAGCCCCTTGGGGAAATAATGTATCATGGCGTGGAAAACGCTGTCAAATACTCGGTTGCCACCCAAAAGCTCGTCAAGCGACATCTCCGCAACGTTCACGCTCGTTGAAATGAGGGACATATACACGTTCGCAAAATTGTGAGCGTCTAACTGCTCCTTGGGAATGGGCTTGCCGTACTCGGTGCCCCAATAGCCCTGATATGCATAGTCCTTGTTTTCGCTTCTGCCAAAATATTGAACGCATCCAAGACCGCTGTCACCGATAGTCAGGGTATACTCACTCTCACCGTTGGTAAATAGGGGAGTGGTACTGTTTTCAACACTCAAGAGCACCTGCACCTCAAGGTCGATTCCTGGAATATCACCCTCGGTAATTCCCGTAATCTCGGCGTTTATGTCAGCCTTTAAAAATTCGTCGTGACTGTTTCCTGCAAAGTAAAATTCCAGCACCTCTTTGTTCTTCAGACAAAGAGCCGACAAGAATTCCTTTGCCTTTTCTTCGGCTGTGAGCCTATATATATCGTCTTGACTTTCTGATGCTATCTTATAGTCAAAGTCGTAATTTTTTTCTTCTTCAGGCGTAACTGCACCCTCCGCTATTTCAGGCTCCTCATCAAGCCCCACGGGTTCGGGCTTCTCACTCTTGCAAGCAAAAAGGGAGATGGCGAGAGACAGCGTCAACAAAAGCACAAGTAATTTTTTCATAGTTTTTCTCCTTTCTTTAAAAGCGACCGAAGGTCACGTCACCTTGAATTCATTATACCATATAACTCCATATTTTTCAATACCCTAAAATATTATTAAACTTTCCGTAAAACTTGCCGAAACTGTTGACCAATCGTCATTTTTTGTGTATAATAAAGCATATATGACAAAAAACACTTTAGGGAAAAACAATGAAAAAAATATTGTATATCATATTTGCGCTCGCCTTTTTACTTCTCACCTCCTGCACGGAAGAGAGAAGTGTGTCAATCATTGGCGGCGCCGACGGCCCAACAGCCGTAACTATTTCAAAAAAAGGTGAAAAAGCTATGTATGAAGAAATATCTCAAGAGGAAGCAAAAGAAATAATGGATAGCGACGGGGAATATATCATCCTCGACGTAAGAGAAAAGGACGAATTCGATGAGGGACATATCTCGGGCGCAATTCTCCTTCCGTATACTGAAATTGAAAATAGCGCAGAGACTCTTTTGCCCGACAAGGAAAAATTGATTCTTGTGTATTGCAGGTCGGGTAGACGAAGCAAAATTGCCGCCTCGTCCCTTGCCTCCCTCGGCTATACCAACGTAAAAGAGTTCGGCGGTATAATAGATTGGCAATACGATATTGTAAAATAAAACGGGTGCGCGTGATGAAAAATTGCAGAATTACCGTAGTGAAAATGGCTCGTTACGACGACCTTATAGAAAAATACGAAAAGCCCATAGAGCACACCTGCGATATGACGCTTGGTCAGGAGTTTATTTCCGCCTACGGAGAAAAGCCTGAAAATATGTGTGATTCTGCTTGGGAAAGTATGGAACACTTTGTGAAAGAGCTTGCAAATGGCGGCGGAAATTTCTACGACGGCTGGATGAAGAACGAAAAATCCGCTATGATATCCTGCAACGACGGTTTCCGTCCCGTCAGCTTTTACATAGAGGTTATTGACTGAATAAAGAGGGGAAAATGAAATTACAAAAGAAGAGGAAAATGACGAAAATAGTAGTGATGCACTACCTGAAATTTGCGTTTCGCTCCATACTGTTTCTCATAAGCCTCATTACCTACGTATATAACAGAATACATAACACCGGTGAGACCTTCGGTGGCTTTGAAAATAACGACTATCTCCTTGGCTTTATTTGGATTGTTTTCGTCGTTGAAATGATATTGCGTTTTTTTCCTGCAAGGCTTGAAAGTATGGGCTGTCAGAAGCAGTTTGCAAAAAATTATATCCCCACGGGCACCCAGTCCTCCCTCAACACCGCCCGTTCCACCTTCGCCGTCGCATTGGCGTGGCTCACACTTAACTCTCTTATCGGTGCTCTCTATTTCTTCGGCATCTTCGACAAGGGAATAATGCTACTTATTGCTCTTTTCTATTCCGTCTGCGACGTTATCTGTATTTTGTTTTTCTGCCCCTTCCAGACCTGGTTTATGAAAAACAAATGCTGTGGCACCTGCCGAATATACAACTGGGATTACGCAATGATGTTCACCCCGCTTATCTTTATACCAAACGTCTATGCCTACTCTCTCCTCGGAGCTGCAACCCTCCTTCTTATCAGGTGGGAGATAACGGTGAAACTGCACCCCGAACGGTTTATGGAGAAAACCAACCTCTCTCTGTCCTGCGCCAAATGTCAGGAAAAGCTGTGCTATCATAAAAAGCAGCTTCAGGTGTTCCTGAAAAAAGAAAAATTCAACCTTAAAGGCAATTTGCTTTTCAAAAAGTAAAGGATATTGTTATGAGAGAACTTACAATAGGCGCTGTATATAGGCATTTTAAAGGCAAGCTCTATCGCGTGGAGGACGTGGCAAAGCACTCGGAAACGGGTGAAGAATACGTTGTGTACAGACAACTCTACGGCGACAATTCCTTGTGGATACGCCCGCTTCATATGTTCCTTGAGGAGCTTGATGCGAAAAAATACCCCGAAGCTACGCAGAAATACAGATTTGAAAAGCAATAGCATACCCCTATATTCTCTTACGTATAAAACCCCCCTGCTCTGTAAAACATAAAAGCAATACAAAAAGGTTCCTACCATAAAGCAGGCTTTGAGCTACCGAACAAAGAAAAAGGAGTACGGACAATTTTGTTCGTACTCCTTTTTACACGCCTTGCCTGCAAGGTATAGTGTGTTAC
>JAZSLY010000076.1:0-16812 GCA_045535585.1 Eubacteriales bacterium | reverse complement strand
CCTAAGCCGCTTGGCCTCCGACTTAGTCAGCCTAATAAGATATGCAGGATTTGGGAATTGCCTAATCTTGTTACCTGTAAGCTCACCGGTGGTTTCATCAAATACCTGTGTTATATTGGTATCATTCTGAATGAACCAAATATCCTTATATGCTGTACCTGCTACCTGAGCCTTGTGAGAGTCGTGGTAGCTTGTCACGTAGCCCTTATCAGCTTTTACATATACACGGGTTCCACCGTTGTAACCGATACCGATCCATTTACCAACCTGCCACTTTGTGCCGACTGTGTTGTCCGCACCCGTAGCGGTTGTAGCGATTGCCTGAACGTCGGCTGCCTTGCCATTTACGTAAACGTAGGAGGCAGAAGATGTCATATTGCCGGAAGCATCAGCTTCAGCAATCTTGTAAAGACCTACAAGGTTTTGATTTGAGGTAGAGTTGAGAAGTGTCCAAGTGTCTGCAACGAATGCAAGCTCAGATACTCTGCCACCTTTACCGGTCTCACTGGCACCATCAAGCTCCTGGTTAGCAAGAATTACGGGTGAAATAACGTAGTTCTTCGTGCTGTCGGGAACAGTGATAACGCCGTTGCTTCCTGTTGCCGTTCCAACGAAATCGGGAAGAGAAAGGCCAAATTCTTTTACGTGACCGTCATTATTTGAAATTCTGATATATACGTTTCCGCCTGAGTTGGTGTAGTTACCAAAGAGGCTGGTCTGTCCTTGTGCGTAGGTAATCTCTGCATAAGGAAGAAGTGCGTAGCCTATAACGTAACCGCCGTCAATAGCCTCAAATGCTGTCTTGTCAGTAGCGTTTGCTTTGTATACGTTATTTGTGAAGTTGATAGAAGTCTGTTGCGGACCCTTGATGGTGTATGTGCCAATGGTTCCGTTCTTATCTACGTAGTAGAGAACGAGGTGACCCTTGAATGAGTTGCCGTTAAGGCTAAGAGTAACAAGCTCCTTCGTCATGCCATTATCTCTTGTGATATAGGTTTTTCCACCGTTAACACCCTGACACGCCATACCATTGGTCGCACTGAGGTCAAATTGTTCAAAACGCTCAATGGGGAACGCCTCGTCACTGGTAAAGCCGTAGTAAATACCTGCCTTTGGAATGAGAGCCTCATGGTCGTCGCTGACAGAATAAATTTCTATTCCGTCATCTGCATTCGTTCCAAGCTTTGAGCCTACTGTGTATCCGCGAAGCTTGATACCGATACCGTAGGTGAGTTCTGAGTAAAGATTAACAGAAGGAATCGCAGGAACTCTGAATTCTCCAGGAACGAGAAGAGATGTAATATCTGTGTCTGTGCCCTCTCTTTTAATCTTCTGGGATTCTACGTTGAACTTACCTGCTCTGTCAGATTTAGTCCAGAAAATAAAGGGAGCTGAATCGGTCTTGTATTCGTTGCCCTTAACGTAGAGCGCAGTAAGACCCTTTAAGGTTGTGGGAACTGTAGCTGTTCCGTCTGTTGCAACGCTGAGTGCAACGCCTGACGCTGTGTCAACGCCGTTTGCATCATAGGGTGCAACGTAGTAGTTACGTCCACCGGTCAAGCCGGAAAGCTTGTTTGTAGCAGCGTCGTAGGTAACTCCTGTGGGGGTTTCTTCCTTTGCTACGTCAATATCGTACTCACTATAGTATATTGTAAGATAGAAATTATTATAGCCTGCACCGGGAGCTTTGTAGGTATACTCAAGAGTTCCGTCATCCGCAGTACCACCCTCAGGAATAACCAACTCTTGTGCAGTAACGCTTGCATCAAGGACAATATTGTTAACATCAACGTTAACTGCTGGGAAAACCTCGTAGCCAACAATGTAATTATCAGCGCCAATCTCAGAAAGCTTGGTTGTTCCGCCCGTTAATTGAAGGTCGCTTGCATAAACAGTATGCTTACTTGAAGCGTCATAATTAGCTCCTGGTTTCTTTGTAGTCGACGTCTTAACGTCGTCAATTGCTTCATAAGTCTTGAAGGCCTTATTGGTAGCATCGTATACCAAAACGAGAAGCTTGGTATCGGTTGAGCCAACCTCAATGGTACCTCTTCTTGCAAAACCGTAGGTGAAGCTATTGAACTCGGTTGCGGGGATAATTTCTGCCTGCTGCAAAGAATACTTGAAGGAGAAGAGCGCGCAAGCTGCGGCGTAATCTGCCTTTGTGATCTGATCATCTCTGATAAGAATCGCAGGGTCGGTAAACGTAGCGTGGTTTTGAACAAAAGCTATATTAGGATAACCAGTAACCCAACCCTTGTGTGAACCGGGGATAAACTGCTTTCCCCCTGTGACTGAATATATAAGTTGAGTATGTGCAATAGTACTCATATAACCGTAATCCCAACGGTTTCCTGCTTCTGATGTACTATTACTGTTATTATCCTGTAAAACGTCCTTGCTGGCAATGGCTTGTCTGTCAGCAACCTTGCCTCTGACATAGACAAGTTTTCCGGTTGCGGCACCGTTTTCCTTGACCATGTAAAGACCGGCAAGACCTGTGTTATTGAATTCGGTCAAGGTTTCATACGTGCCCTCAACCATGCTGAATGTAGTTTTTCCTTTGGTACCTGAAATGGTATAGGTCGCAAAGGTGTCGTCCACGTAGTCGGAGCCGACAAAAGCGCCGTCACCACCGGTAATCTCGGCAAATGCCGTGAGTGCAACAACGCAGGTGAGCGTCATCAGCATTACCGCCAGGAGCAACATCCTTTTAAAATTAAATTTTTTCATACGTTTTTCTCCATTATAATTTAGGGTTTATAAGTTTGTTCCGTGGTCGCCCGAGGGAGTCGGGCGACTCACAGTTAATTCATACGGGTGTTATTCCTCTACAATTGCCGTGTAGATTATGTAAGCAACCTTAACGTTTTCGTCTTCGTCCTCGTAGGTACCGATTGTAACGAGACACTGCTCGGACTCTTCGGTGTACGCATTGTAGGTCTGAGTGAGGGCGTCGAAGTCGGAAGCTTCAATTGTATTTTCCTCTGCGTTGATAGCGTAGATCTTGGTGTCGTCGTCGATTACGATACCGTTTGTATTTACGTTAGTGAACACTACCTTGAGAGAAGGAACAATTCTTGTTACAACGTCATTCTTCTTGAAGGATTCCCAAGTATTAATAGCCTTTTCGTAGTCGCTATCGGTATCGAACCAAGCAAGAACGTCACCGAACTCGGCTGTGATGGGACTCTCGGAGAGTTCCTTGTAGATGTTAACGTTGGTTGTATCTTCACCTGTGTAAAGGTTCTTGAACTTATAACCGTGGAATTTGTTCTCGCCGTCAAGCACTATCTCGTTATAATCAAGTGCAAAGAGGTGGAGACGCGCGTCTGTTTCGAAGGCTCTGGGGTTACCTGTGGTAGCGCCGCGAAGCTCATCGGTAAGGACGATTGCGCTGAGAACGTAGAGCTCTAACTCTTCGTCGTATCTGAGATAGATAGACGAGTAGGAGTCAACCTCGATGGGATTGAAGTAATCGGGAAGCTCGTTACCAAAGTATGAGCCAAGGTAAACGTGGCATCCTGTTGACTTGAGAGTGTAGGGGAAGTAAACGAGAGACTCGTTCTTTATCATAATATTGTTGATGCTCTTTGAAGCGTCGGTATTATTTGTAAGAGAAACGAGATGAGTCTCCTTGTCGATTGAAAGTGTGTAGCGCTCGGAGCTTTGTCCTGCAGGGTCGCCGAAGGTGTTGATTGCAGGGATAACAAGCTCTTCATCCTTTGAGCTTTCAACGGTAGAAAGTGAGTAGTAGCCTGACGCGTCAACCGTGTAGGTAACGAGGAGGTTACGGTACATTACTATTCTTCTGCCGTCTGTGTCTGTTTCGTAGTAAGCTCTGAAACGGCTGCCGTCTTTTGCAACTGTTTCTGCAGGGAGCTCGTTGATAGCCGAGTCTTTATTGAGGTTTACAAGCTGAACTCTGCCGTCGATTTCGAGGAGTGCGGGATAATACTGTGAGTATCTCTTGTTGGACTCGTCGATCTGGGGCTCGGTTACGGGAAGAACGTAAAGGAGAATAGCCTTGTCGTGAGTAGTGGCTGCAGCGCTATATTTCTCTACGTAAACAACGCCCGTTCCGTTTGCGTAAACGGTGAAGTAGGTGTAATCCTTAGTAGTAGGATTCTTACCGATTGCGTACTCTGTGTTAGAGATAGGAGCGAATACGGTTGCAAGAGTTACGTTGGAGTTACATCTGCCCTGCATACCGTTAGAGCTTGTTACAAAACCGGTGTTAAGAGTAACGGCTGTGTTGGGGTCATACTTGGTAATATAACCTGTTGACTTAGTTGTAACGCCCGAGATAATGAACTGATATCCCTTGATGTAACCGAGAACGATGTCGCCTTCCTTGTAGAGTGCCTCGGAGATAACGTCCTCTGAATTGAAGGTGCCTGCGCACATAGGAAGAATGTTATCAACGTAGAACTGGTTATTTCTGTTGATTGATGCGTAACCGTAGAGAGGCTCTACGCTTACCTCATCGCCGTTGATTTCAGTGATGCGGTAGTAGTCGATGTACTCAGCGAGAATATACTCGTAGTATCCGTCGCCGTCAATATCGTAACCGTCGAAGTGTGTCTTATCGTTGTGGTCGTAAACAGCAAGACCCGTAAGGGTATTGTTAAATCTGCTTGTAAAGCCACGGGAGGGTGTGGGCAAGAATCTCTGAGTGTACACACCGTTGTATGGAGAGAGCGACATTGAAAGAACCGCTCTGCCGTTAGGATAAAGGTGAAGTCTGCGAAGCTCAAGGAAGTCTTCGTCGCGGTAAATCTTGCTGTCAAACTTGATTGAACGCGCGTAGTGTGACATTCTCTGTATGGGCTCACCGCCTGACCAAACGTAATGGTCCTCGTTGTTTGCGGTGATTGACGTATTGCTAACGAGCTCGCTGTAGCCGTTGTCTCCTGCGGAGAAGTCCTTGGGAGTAGCTCCGAGGAAGAGCGCTGAAATGTAGTTGTCGGGCTCTTCACGGGCAATCATCAAAATTTTGCTACCGATAAGGTCGTCCGTCTTGCCCTTGTAAGCATCAAGAGAAAGGTCGGAGAGAGCGAAGGTCTGGGTGTTAGTCTCATCAAGGCGAACCTGAATTTCGTCGTCGCTGTCGGTCTTTTCGCCCCAAACGTCAAAGCCTGTGGGGGTAGCTGACGAGCCACTGTATTCGGCAATCTCAAGTCCGTAGTGCTTGGTACCAACTATCTGCGCTTCGTAATCCGTCATATCCCATACGTCGCGCTTGAGAGTCTGTTCGGGACCTGCTTCAACAAGAAGGTTACCGACTTTTTTGTACTCTCTCTTGAAAGGAGTCTCAAATGCGTTGTAGATAAGCTGAGCAACCTCGGCACGAGAAATCTGTGCTGAGCCCTGAAGCTCTTCAAGCTTTTCGTTGAGCTTGAGCTCAAGGATACCCTTCTGTCTTACGTCGGTAGGCCAGAGACCTGAATCGAACTCGTTGTAGCCGAGAAGGCAGCACACCATCTTGAGTGCTTCATCATAGGTGATGTTGCCGTCGGGACGGAAGGTGCCGTCCTCGTATCCGCCTACTATATTCTGTGCGGTGCACCAAGAGATGTAGCCGTTAGCCCAGCTGTCCTTGGGAACGTCAGGGAAAATGGTAGGCTCTGAGCTACCTTCGATGAAGGTAGTGTAGGTAACGTAGATAATCTTTGCCATTTCGTCGCGCTGAATGGGATCATCGGGACGGAAGGTGCCATCCTCATAACCACCGAGGATGCCAAGGCTTGTCAAAATGTTAATGGCGGTGGAGTGTGCATTGTCGTCTGCTATATCGGGGAACTTTGCAGCAGAGACGCTGGACACTGCGCAAATCATCATTGCGACAGCAAAGATGACCGCCAGGTATCGTGTAACAATTTTCATAGAAATTTCCTCCTAAATTAATTGGCGCTCGGTGTTTTAAATTCGTTCAAAGCAGTCTTGTTATCGTAGTTTGCGATAACTGCACTGATCTGAGTATTGCCCTTTGAATCCTTGTAGGTGATAACGATAAGCTCACCAAGTGTGCCTTCCTTTGCTTCTTCCTTGATAGCATCAACGGTGATAGCAGTGAAGGTGTCAGCGTAGCTTGCACGAACCTTGTAAAGCTTAGCATTTGCAAGTGATGCGCCGTCAACAAGGTCGCCGTTTCCGCCTGTTGCGAAGAGGCAGTTATTGAATATCTTGTCGAAGGTATAAACGTTAATTGATGTAGCGCCGAGAGCAGCTATCGTTGTAGCGTCGAGCTTGTAGTAGGTGTCTTCAGCTTCGTCGTAGCCGTAGAAGCCGTACTTAACGGATGCTACACCGCCAACTGTGTCTGCAGGGTCGTTAACAACGTTTACAACCGCATCAGCATTGTTGGTGTTGGTTGTGATATTCTTGAATGCGTGTGCGTAAGCAACGCTTTCGCCGTCCTCAGAAAGAGCCTGAACGGGCTGCTTGCGAGCGTAAACTATTTGGCGTCCGTCTGTTCTGAAGTCCTTAGTGGAGGAAGAGGAGGTTGATTCGTGATACTTAACCTCTTCGATGTAAGCTGCGATTACGTAGAAGAAGTCGCCTGCTTCGTTGAACTGACCGTAGAGAACGCCCTCGAATGCGTTCTTGTCGCTGGTGGACTTAGAAAGCTTCTTGGCTTCAGCAACGGTAAGCATTCCGTAGTGCTTGTGTCCTTCTTCTCCACCTGTCTCGTCCTTAGTGTACTGATAGAAGATCTGAGAGTTGGTGTCGATGATGGTGTCTACCTTGTTAGCAGGAAGAGTTCCTGAAATTTCAACGTTTGAGCTGTTATATGCTGTCCAAAGGAGGTCGTCTCTCTTGATAGTAGCGCCAAGGTAGAGGTTATAAACCTCGTCGCCCTTACCGGTGCTGATAGTAGCGGGTATGGTGCCGTCAGCTGCGATATTATCTGTAAGAGTGTATACGCCGTCTTCGTCTACTGTATATGTAACAAGTGTAGGATATGTTACAAGGTATCCGTTTTCATCAATCTTCTTGATGAAGGGCTCTGTTGCAGGATCGTCCGTAGGAGTCTCAACTCTGCTTGTTACGAACTTATCGTAGGTTTCCTGAGAGATAGGAATTCTCCTGTCTCTACCGCCAATGCTGACAACAGCGCTGAACGCCTTGGAGAAGGTGTGAGTAGTCATATCGTACTCGGGAGTCTCGGGCTCTTCAACGTAAAGGAGAAGGGCGAACTTAATGAGGTCATCCTCATTGTAAACGCGCTCTGCAGTATAAATTACGCCGTCGTAAGCACAAACCTTGTACTTTTCACCAACGCAATCTGCTGTGTTGAGACCTACGTCGCTGCCTGTGTAGGCGTCGCCTTCTCTGAAGACGTCCTTGTTAAGCTCGTAGGTTGCGCCGTCGATGGTAATCTTTTCGTTGCTCCAAGAGGTTACAACGCCTTCCTTAACGTCGGCATCTATACGAGTAAGTCTGCCATAGAATGCGTGAGCGAGGAATTCCTCGGTTTCGTTGGTGATGGTGTCGTATCCGCTAACCTGATATTTGTTGATAGCCCTGTAGGTGTTAGCGTTATAGCCTGCCACGTTGTGAGGGTTATTAGCAAAGGTGAAACCTGAAGAGCTAACGTTCGTGAGCTGATATCTTGCGATGATATCCCAGAGGATATAGTCAACGTAGCCGTCATTGTTGTTATCGATAAGAAGCGCCTTGTGAGCGTGCTTCGCAATCTTCAAAAGGTTTTCGTACGAAGGCTCGGATAGGAAGCCAAGCTTTTCAGCAAGCGCGTAGTGGCCGCTTCCTGTACCCATAGCATTAAGCTGGGGATTGAGCCAAACGGTATTATTATTAATAATGAGCTCGTCGTCCTCGTAGTCGAGAGCGGTCTCTTCCTTGTTGAGCTTGAAGCCTTCTACCGTCTTGTTAGGTCTGATTGCGTGACCGATGATCTCGCCGTCCTTAACGTAGACAGCAACAATTCTTCCGATATACTCTTCAATGTTAGCGTTGGTTACTCCGCAGATAACGCCTGAGGCAAGATTGATGCGCTCGTTTGCAGCTGCGTTAAGCTGAACGGAATCCTGAAGAAGCTTGATTACCACGGGCTTTTCATTTGTGGAAGATGATTCCTCGTCAACAGTCACGTAATGAACACCCGAAACCAAAGCGTCAACGGTCTCAACGCCGAAGAAAGAAGTGAGAGTATATTTCTTTTCGGTTACGCTATCCTCGATAACCTCATCGAAAATATTGTAGATCATCTGAGCCGCGTGGCGACGCTTGATGTTCTCGGAAAGAGTGAGCTTGCTAAGCTTTTCAAACATATCGAACTTCTTAGCAGAAGCTCTTACGTCTGCAGGCCAAAGCTTCGAGTCGAACTCGGAAACGCCGAGAACGCCGAGAAGCATCTTGGCAAGCTGGTCGCCCGTAACGTAATCGTCGGGGCCGAAGGTTCCGTCGCCGTAACCGCCGATAACGCCCATTAAGTTAAGAGCATTTATGTAACCGGAAGCCCAATGTCCGTCATCAACGTCGATGAACTCGGTATTGGTCTCTTCTGCTTCGGTGAACGAGGTCTTAAGCACGTAAACGAGCTTGGCAACCTCGGACCTCTTCAAGAAGCCCTCCGGATTCATATTTCCTTTTTCGTCGCCAACCATGACGTCGATGGCCTTTAAGAAAGCCATAGCATCATCACCCACTGTGTCAGGTGCAGCTGCCACAAGGAGTGTATTGTCGGCTGAAACTGTTATAGCCATACCCGCAAGCATAAAAATCGCGAGAAGTAGGCTTATAAAGCGTACACTTGTTTTCATATGAAAACCTCCTAGAAAAATTTTGCCTATTGTGTATAGTTTAGCATTATTATTTTAACACATTAAAATTAATTTTACAATACTTTTTTGAATTTGTTATAAATTTGGCTGAAATAATATATTCAGTCAACCTTTTTTGTGTAGTTTCACCAAAAATGTACTGATTTTAAGGCATTGTGACATTTATCTAAGCTTTTTTTGAGGAATTTTCTTCCTTATTTATATATAGGGCTGGAATAGGGAGTGCAAAATATGCACTCCCTTTCGTTTATTTCTTTATTCTTATGTAGTTGAAATCCTTTATGGCATTTCCGAAATATCTGGATTGGTAAACCAGATTATCAATAATGGCATCTGCCCTTTCGTCGAACACAAGGTTGGGCAGGTAAAGTGCGTCGTCGCTTGTGTTGATAATAGGCATAATGCGATAGGACTGGGACTTAACACCGCCCGCTGTCTTGACGAAGGTCTGACGGAAGAGGAATCCCGTTTTGGAGTTGGGGTAGCTTTCGTCCTCCTCACCAACGAAGGAAAGGTCGCCGGTCTCATAAACAATCATCTTGCCGTTGTAGCTCTCGATGCCCTGAGGAACTCTGGAGCCGTAGCCTACTACAAGGTCAGCACCCGACGTGCCGTCGCCGATAGCTCCGCGTGCTATTTCCTTATTATATGCATCGAAATGCTCCTCGTACTGACTGACAGTTTCTCCAAGATAGTCGGAGGAAAGAGTGTCACTCTTGCGCTGACGGGTATTCCAATGTAAAAGGACGATAACAAGGTCGGCACCATTCATACGTTCTGCCGAAACCGCGTTCTTAATTACCTCTACGCTTCTCTCGTTCTGCTCGTCGGTAACGGGTGTATCGGTGAGGTCAAAGGTTATATAAACCACCTTGCCGAAATTATCGTTTATGCTCTGGGAGCCCTGCTGAACGGAGTAGGAAATTCCCTGTGCTCTCAATGCCGACGCCGTGTCGTTAAGACCGTTTTCACCGTATTCCATCAATGCGCCAGAGGCAAGAGAAACGGCGTCAACGCCAAGAAGTCTCTTTGCATATTCGGGCGAGCCCTTGACTGGGTTGGTGGAATCGGAGTCGATTGCGTTTGTAAGAGGCGCTTCAAGTGCAATAAAGGTCAGGTCATCGTTGCAGGTGACGGGGGAAATTGCGTACAAGGGATAGTTATGGTAGTGGTTCTTCAACTGGGTGGAGAATTTAAGTGCTTCGTCGTTTCCGAGCTTGTCACCGAGGAGTGCACTACCCCCGACAGTTATGGTAATGGTAGAGCCGTCATCGGAATTGGTCAGCTCCTCGTATGCCGAAAGCATTGCAAGGGTGAAGGTGCCACCTATATCCGTATTGAGTGTGGGGTAAAGGTCAGAGGAAAAATCAAGCTGTGACGCGCTGTTATCCAGCCTTATGAGCATTGTGGAAACCTTTTCGGAGAAGTCCTTGTCACTCTTCACATCGGAAGCGATAGTGTTGAAGGCGTTGTATATCTCTTTATAGTAATCCGCTCCGCTCTTGTCCCCTACCTTGCCTGAAAGAAGATACTCGGAGACACGCTCTATATTTTCCTTGTAATACTCAATTTCGTCAACCGCCTTTTCGTCACCGTAGGCGAGGCTTACGATATAATCCTCAAGCTGAGTGGCAAACGCCTTGACCGAGGCTTCGTTAAGCTCTACCTTTGGAGGAGAGGCGGGGTTTTGAGAGTCGCTTTCGGGCACCTTGTCCACCGACGGCTTTATGACGGGAGAATTAAGGTCACCCGAATTTATAAGCCTTGCTGTCATAGTTACCGTAACGGCAAGAGCTATAAGGCAAAAGCACAGACAAATTATTCTGCTTTTCATAATATATTCCTCTTTTCAATCTTTCTGTTCATATAATTCCATTTATATAATACCATATATTTTCAAAATTGAAAAGAGCTTTTTTGATTTTTTTCTAATTTGCCTTGAAATCGATAAGGTCACCGCAGGTGTCGTCGTCCAGCCGTTCCACGTTGGTGAAGGCGTCGGGGACGGGTCCTATAAGAATAGTGTCGGCAACGAGAATACTGTCTTCAACGTCGATTGAGGAATATCTGCCAAGGAGAAGCACGCCGAGAGTCACGGAAAGCTTCACCGATATTTTGTGGCGCGACTGATTTATGCCAAGGCTTTCCACCTCGCTTATTACGGCGGAGGTAAGGCTATCGGTGGGAAGAAGCCTTACCGACAGATTGAAGCCCCTGCCTGAAAGAATATACATTCCGCTGAGGTTTCCTATGGGAATTTTTATAGTTCCACCGGCATCTCTGTCAAGGGTTTCGAGAATTTTCAGGGAGACGGCGCTTTTCAGCCTGTTTATATTCACGGTATCGGTACCGATATGGGATACCGTGCCGTCGGGATTTTTGTTCACGCTCACGAGGTCGCCGTATTTTAGCCCCAAATCCTCCAGAGCAAAGAGGACTGCTTCGTTAACGACTTTTGTTGCATGGGAGCGGGAATACTGGAGGGTACGGGCTTTTATGGCGGGGAAAAGCCGATTGAAAGAGAAAGCGAAAAGGCAAGTGAGCAAAAGGAGCATTATTCCGAAAATTTTAAGTCTTCGCTTGATTTTTTTGATTGTTCTCACCTCAATACATCTTATTCCGCAAAAAAGCCCTTGTCTTAAAAGAGGCGGTGAGCGTTTCGGAAGAAAAATGATTTTCGGAAAAAAGGTGAAAATAAATGGGGGCAAAAGATTATTTTTTATCTCTAAAAAAGCAATTGACAAAATAACTATAAAATGGTAAAATGAATTGTAAAAATTACTTTTTAAGGAGGATACGACTATGGCATTTTGTCAAAAGTGCGGTGCAAAAACCGAAGGCGACGTTTTCTTGTGTGAGGCGTGTGCCGCAAAGGTAAGCGATAAGCCAAAGGACTACAAAAAGATAGGTATTGTGGTAGTAGCAATTGCAGCGGTAATCATTATTTCGCTTATTGTTTCTATCTTCAGCGGTATGGGCTACAAGAAGGCGCTGGGAACTTATTTCGACGTTTTCGTTGAATGTGAGGACGACGACCTGAAGGAGACAGCACCCGAAGCATTCTGGGACTACATTGAAGAGAGAAGCTTCTTTGACGACAAGCAGGAGATCTACGACGGCCTTGAAAATATGATTGAGGCAAAGCGTGAGTACAATGAAGAGTATTACGGCGACAACTACAAGGTTAAGTATAAGATAACCTACACCGAGAAGCTTGACAAGGACGGCTTGAAGAGCGTTAAGAACAACCTTAAAAACAACTACAACATTCAGAAGTCATCCATCACCGATGCCGTTGAGGTAGAGGTTTCTGTGAGAATCAAGGGCTCGGAGGACGAGGACGAAATGAACAGGTATCTGACCATTGTCAAGATAAAGGGCAAGTGGTACGTAACCGATTCCTTAAGCTTTACCTCTTCCGGTTCTATCTATTATTAATTTAATACGGCAAAAAAGCCATTTTACAGCGCTTCGGGCTCTGTAAAATGGCTTTTTCTTTTTGCTTTCGTCATTTTTCTTTGCGGGGGTTGTCGCAAGGGGTGCGAAGAGCACATAATATAGGATGGGAGGAAAAAATATGACCTATACTTTTATAACACCCGATTATAATTTATCCTGCGACAAGCGAGCGGAGTGGCTTATTAAGATCCTCTCGCAGAAGGACGAGGTACTTTCGGTTGCGTCTCCTCTTGAAGCGAAGGGCGTGGAAAACCCAGTAATCATTCTGCCGTTTTTTATGGACGACAACAGTGCCGCCCACTTTTTAACGTCGGCGCCCGAGGGGTGTCAGGTGTTCGGCGGACACGAGGGAATTCTGACCCGAGCGGTAATAAATGAAAGAGGACTTTTTTACCGTGACGTTCTCAACGAAGAAGCCTTTTGTAAGGACAATGCCCTCATAACCGCCGAGGCGGCGCTGGGGCTTATTATAAATTCAACGAGCACCACTATACATTCAATGCGCGTTGCAATTCTGGGCTATGGCAGAATAGGGCAAAGACTTTGCCGAATGCTCCTTGCACTCGGTGCAAGCGTCGTGGTATTTTCGTCCTCGGACGAGGAGCTGGCTCTTGCAAAAACCCGCGGAATTGCCAGCTGTCATTTGTGGCAAAGAGAAAAGATGAACGCCTTTATGACGGTTGTCAACACTATTCCGCTGAGGCACGTAATTGACCGCGACACTCTTGAAAAGATGTCCCCCGACGCCTACGTGCTGGACCTTGCAAGCGGTGAAAACAACGTAAACTGGGCTACCCTTCATTCCCTTGGCATCAAGGGTGAAAAGGCAGGCTCTCTGCCACAGAAGGTATCCCCACGCTCTGCCGCCGTTGCGCTAAAAAACTCGATATTCAGACAATTAAACTAAGGAGTAGCTATGGATAAAATAAGGCTTGGATTTGCTATCACAGGCTCTTTTTGTACCATTTCTCAAGTGCTGGAGGAAATGGGAAAGCTCTGCCCCGACAAGTATGAGATAACCCCCATTCTCTCCCCCATCGTTGCCACAAGCTCCACTCGGTTTATGACTAAGGAGGCGCTTTTTGATTCGCTGAAGCTTATAACGCCGAAAAAGCCCATACTTACCATTCAGGAGGCAGAGCCCATAGGGCCGAAAAAGCTCTTTGACGCCATCGTGGCGGCGCCCTGCACCTCCAATACTATGGCAAAGCTTGCCTTGGGAATTACCGACACCTCGGTGACGATGGCGCTGAAAGCGGGAATAAGGAACGAAATCCCCATAGTTATTGCCCCCTCCACCAACGATGCGCTTGGTGCGTCGGGCAAGAACATAGGGCTTCTTCTGAACACCCGCGGTATTTACTTCGTGCCCTTTTCTCAGGATGCGCCCGAAGGGAAGCCACGCTCTATGGTAGCGGATTTTTCACTTATAGAAAAGACGCTTACAGGAGCGCTTGAGGGGAAACAAATAGAGCCAATTATTACCTAACGCAAAAAGGATTGCAGAAAAATCTGCAATCCTTTTTGTGCTATATCAAGGCACATTTGAGAGCGTAGGTAGATTGCAAAAATAACTTTCTCTTGACTTTTTTTGTCCGATAGGGTAAAATGAAGGGGTATTAAACTCATTGGAGGTACGATATGGCAGAAGAAAAACGCAGATTTGGCGACAGAAAGGACGGCTACAGAGTACGTGAGCTTGACTCTATGCACGCCATCTCTCCCCTGATTATGCCAAGGCGCTGTGACAACGAAGCAGTTATGAACGAGGTAATGGATATTACTGCGCTCAACGAATATCTGGCAGAAAAGAACGCATCATCTCCCGATTTTAAATATACCTTTTTCCACGTAATTCTTGCGGCTATTGCAAAGACTATCGTTCTTCGTCCCAGAATGAACAGATTCTATGCAGGCGGAAAGCTTTACGACAGAAAGGATATCGTCTTCTCATTCGTTGTGAAGAAGCAATTTGAGGACGACGCCCACGAGGCGATGGCTATTATAAAGATAGACCGCGATTCCGACCTGTCCCCCATAGAGCAAATTCACTCCAAGATTGAAAAGATAGTCTGTCAGGTAAGGCGTGAAAATAAGAAGGACGGCACAACGGAAATTATTGACAAGCTTGTGTCAACCCTTCCCGTACCTATCTTGAGGCTTGTGATGAATACGCTGAACTGGCTGAACAATATCGGTCACTATCCCACAAGTCTTATGAAGGACGACCCTTATTTTTCCACGGTGTTCGTATCAAACCTTGGCAGTATCAAGATGCACGCATCCTATCACCACCTTGCAAACTGGGGTACCAATTCCCTCTTCGTCGTAGTTGGTGAAAAGAAGGAGCGCCTTATCATCAAGGACGGCAAGTTCAAGGTTTGCGAGACCATCGACCTTGGCATGACGGTTGACGAAAGAATTGCCGACGGAGTATACTTTGCAAAGACCGTTAAAATTCTCCGTCATTTTATAGAAAATCCACACCTGCTTGATCTCCCCATTGACACCGAGGTAGAGATTTAGAAAGGAAACCATAATGAAAGAAACGAGAACTCCCTGGCTGAACAACTACGGCGAGGTACCGCCTACCCTTGACTATTACGACGGCACGATGTACGAGCTCGTGCGCAGTATTGCAGAAAAATATCCCGACTATATTGCCTATGACTTTATGGGCAAAAAGACCACCTACAAGGAATTTATCAAGTCGGTAGACCTTTGTGCCCGTGCGCTTCTTGCATCGGGTGTAAGGCAGGGCGACAAGATAACCATATGCCTGCCTAACTGCCCTCAGGGAATTATAATGTTCTACGCCGCCAACTGTGTAGGCGCTATTGCGAATATGATTCATCCCCTTTCCAGCGAAAAGGAGATAGAATTCTATCTTAACGATTCCAAGAGCCTTTTTGCAATAACTCTTGACCAGTTTTATTCAAAATTCGAGGCTATCCGCGGAAACGTAAACCTTCCCACCCTTATTATTGCAAGGGTTTTTGACGCTCTCGGCGCTCCAATGAAGCTTGGCTATGCGCTTACCGAGGGCAGAAAGATAAAGAAAATTCCCGAGGACGCACCAGTCGTTTTCTGGAACAGCTTTATGTCGAGAGGAAAGGCAGTACACAAGGAATTCTCCGTCAAGAAGGCGGCAAGCGACCCTGCCGTTATTCTGTATAGCGGAGGTACTACGGGTACTACCAAGGGAATTCTCCTCTCAAACCTTAATTTCAACGCTCTTTCAGCCCAGATAATTGCCACCAACCCCATTTTCCGTCCCGGCGACAAGATGCTGGCGGCGATGCCTATTTTTCACGGCTTCGGACTTGGCGTGAGCATACATTCTATGCTTGCAAACGGAGGCAGATGCATTCTCGTTCCCCGTTTCACTCCCGAAAGCTACGGAAAGCTTATTACCAAGTGCCAATGCAACTTTATTGCAGGCGTTCCCACCCTTTTTGAAGCGCTTCTCAGGCAGAATTGTATGGAGGGCGCCGACCTCTCCTGTCTTAAGGGCGTATTCAGCGGTGGCGACTCCCTTTCTATCGAGCTGAAAAAGAAGTTCGACAAATTCCTTTACGACCACAATGCTAAAGTCCAGATACGCGAGGGCTATGGAACGACGGAATGCGTTACTGCAAGCTGTCTTACTCCCCTGCATATGTCAAAGGAGGGCAGTATAGGTCAGCCCTTCCCCGATACCTTCTATACTATCGTTGACCCCGGAAGCATAAATGAGGTGGAGTACGGCGTTGAGGGTGAAATCTGTATTTCAGGTCCTACGGTAATGCTTGAATACGTAAATCATCCCGAGGAGACCGCCGACACCCTTCGAGTTCACGAGGACGGCAAAACCTGGGTACATACGGGCGACCTCGGCTATATGGACGAGGACGGCTTCGTTTACTTCAAGCAGAGAATCAAGAGGATGATAGTTACCAGCGGATATAACGTATACCCCTCTCAGCTTGAAAACATCATAGATGCTCACGAGCTTGTTCAAATGAGCTGTGTCATCGGTATTCCCGACTCCCTTAAAATGCAGAAGGTAAAGGCGTTCGTTATGCTCAAACCAGGGGTTATGCCAAGTGAAGAAAACAAGCAGATACTCCTCTCCTATTGCAGAAAGAACATAGCAAGGTACGCTATGCCCTACGATATTGAGTTCAGAGAGAGTTTACCCAAGACACTTGTGGGTAAGGTTGCTTACCGTCAGCTTGAAGAGGAAGAATTGAAGAAGATTGCCCCCGTGGCAAAGTAAGAGAAAAATGTTAAGTCGAGAAAAGATAAAAAAATACAATTCAGAGGTGCTGTCTCGTGTTAGCACCTTTATGAATTATAATGCGGATTTCATCACGTCCGAAATAATTGATGAATTAGTAAACGAGTGCGGAGTAGACAGAAAATACGCCTTTTGTCTCGTGCTTGCCGCTGCCTCTTATATGAACATAGACGAGGACGAAGAGGACAGAGAGATGTTCGAGAACTATTTTCTCGAAATGGTACACTATATAAAAAAAGAGGACTACGACTCCGACCCGTATTACAA
>JAZSLY010000174.1:0-3299 GCA_045535585.1 Eubacteriales bacterium | reverse complement strand
ATTGCAGGAAGCATTATTACAATGTTTATTACGTAATTATATATGAGAATAACCAAAGTTCTTGCGGCAACAATATCGCGCGGTTTTATTGGCATTGACAGAAGCAGATCGTTATCTTTGCATTCGAACAGCTCCGTTTTTGCCTCAAATATTCCCAAAACGAATATAAGAGTAAGTGAAATGGCCATAAACAGAAGATAATACAGCCAAGAGGCTGTGGGAAGCAGAGCCGAGGCAAAAAGATACGCCAATGCCGAGCTGTATGCAAAAAATATCAAAACAATTAACAGATACAGCGTTACAAAAAGAGCTTTTTTTAACGTTGTTGCTTTCTTTATATTGCCGCTGCGCGAAGCGGACACCGCAGAGCCGAGTACGGCTCTAAGACGGTTTTTCAAAAGAATTCCTATCACTTTTCGTCCTCCAGGTCGAGAAAGACCTCTTCAAGAGAAGCATCACCTTTTACTTCTTCGGTATCACCTACGGTAACAAGCTTTCCTGCCTTTATAATAGCAATTCTGTCGCAGAGCTTCTCGGCAACGTCAAGCACGTGGGTCGAAAAAAAGATAGTGCCGCCCCTTTCGCAGTGCTCACGCATCATTTCCTTAAGCGTGAAGGACGCCTTAGGGTCAAGGCCCACAAATGGCTCGTCCATCATTATAAACTTTGGAGAATGTATCCACGCTGCAATTATGGCAAGCTTCTGCTTCATTCCGTGAGAATACGAGCCTATCGGAGATGCAAGGCTTTCGGTAAGTCCGAGTCTGTCCGAATACTCCTTTATGAGAACGTTTCTATCTTCTCCCATCTTATATACGTCAGCAACGAAATTCAAGTATTTTATACCCGTAAGATAATCGTAAAGGTCGGGGTTGTCGGGAATATACGCCGTTATTCTTTTGCACTCAAGAGGGTTATCCTTTATGGAAACTCCGTCTATCATAATAGTTCCTTCGGAAAAATCAAGAAGACCTATAGCAGCCTTAAGCGTCGTAGTTTTTCCTGCTCCGTTATGACCTATAAATCCGCATATTTCACCTGCACGCAATTCGAGAGAAAGATTATCTACGGCGATTTTTTCGCCGTATTTTTTTGTGAAATTGACTATTTTAAGCATATAAATCTCCTTAAATTTATCTTTTTTGAGAAACCTCGTCCATACAATGACAAATGATAATGATAGTTAAATCGCTCCAAGCATTATAAATATCCACACCCTGATGGTGAAAATCCAGCCTTTTACGTCGACTATTGCCGTAAACAGCATATTTGCAACAACAATTCTGAAGGCGGCATCGCAGGAATCGAATCCCGCAACCGTAGTTCCCATATTCCACCTACTGAATCTGCTTGCAATATAGGAGGTAAAGATACTTGTCGTACTCAGAAGAAACACTATAACAGCAAGAAAGATGAGTATCCATACGTAACCTAATCTCACCGACAAACAAAAGCAAGCATACAAAATGAAATGCCGATAAAAAGAAAATCAGTATAGCAAGCGACTCGTTTCTTATAAAGCACCGATATACAAAATGAGCTATAAACATTCCGAAAACTCCTGCAACGAGAACCGCTATGTTCATAACCGTCGCCAATACGGGAGTAACCGACTCATACAACTCGTTTATCACAGTGGGAGTCATACCCTTTATACCCCAGTCGAACATCGCAGCAGGAAAACTAATTAAATGACCATGCAAGCAGCATAACCACATAATTTTGATTAAAATATATGACTATGTTTGATGCAGCAGCACCGAGAAGTCCTATAGTAATAAAGCGCTCTTGGTTGATTTTATCTATAACAACACCGCCGACTATCTGCATAATTGAATGCGAAACGTAAGACATAGCAGTGATAACGCCGGTTTCAAATTTCGTAATAAGCACCCGGTCAACGATAAATACCATAGCAGACGAAAAGCAGTTTCGTGTCAGAAACAAAAAGGTATATCACATCATTAGGGATATCAAAATTATAATACTTGCCTTTCGTATCTTTAAACTTCCGATTTTCATAATGACCTTGAAAAGATTTTAAATCAATTTTATTTTAGCACTACGTATTCAGTTTGTCAATGTCATTTTAAATATTTATCTTGCGTACGAGCACAAATTAAACAGAACAGAAAATACAAGAACAGAAAATATATTAAAATCCCCTTGACAATCTTTATTTGGTTTGCTATAATTAAGAGTATGATTTTTAAATCTTTATTCGTTTTAAACGGACGCAAAGTTGTCTTTCTTTGAATCAATAAAATTAAACGTTTCCTGATGTAGCGCAGTTGGTAGTGAACGAACCAAAAACAGTTGATTACTGTTTTTGGGAGTGAAAGCCCAAAGCAACGAGCTGAAGGAGCGAGTCTATCGAGCGACGCACAGCGACTATGCGACGGCGTTGTTCAAGCCCTAACGGGCGCGCGGATTCGAAGAATTTTGTACGCACAAAAATCAAAATCTAATACTACGGGATGTAGCGCAGTTGGTAGCGCGCTTGCTTTGGGAGTAGGACACTGCCCCCTCATTATGAAATCCCGAAAAATGCCGAAAAGCCTTACAAACACTGACTTTTTCGGCACTATACTCTCTCGCAAAACCCTCAATAAAAGTGGTTTGACCACATGTTTGACCACTTGCAAAAATAAATCGTTTGTGGTATAATTAAATACATCGGGGCGTGGCGCAGTTGATAGCGCGGGTGGTTTGGGACCATCAGGCCGCAGGTTTGAGTCCTGTCGCTCCGACCAAATTTGGCTTTGGAAAGCAATTTCCAAAGCCTTTTCTTTGTTTGACTACAGCGATGCAGATATTGAGGTTTGGGAAAGCCCTCGCTCCGTAATGGAACGAGGGCTGAGTCGGTTTATAAATGCTTTTTGTTAAATATCGGTATGCTGACGGCAAAACAAATGATAGTCACAATAGCCGTTACAATAATGGCTGCGATATATTCTTTTGATTGAGCAATACCATATATCAAGGAATTACCGTCCATCAATCGTGTAGGCAGATATTTATTTGCTTTTGGCAGCAAACCAACGATATAGGAAACAAGAACGATAGCTCCCGTTCCGAGAAGAACTCCTGTGCTTGAAGTGGATATTGCAGAAAAGAGAGTCATCAAAGAAATGACGAATACGCCGAACAACCAGAGGCACACAACCGAAAGCAGAAGATTCTGCGCTACCGAGTTATCCCAAAAATACGAATTATAAAGATACGTGATTCCAAAGCAGAGCCAATAACCGAGCGACCAAATCGCACATAGAATACCTGCTTTTGAAATAACGACCTTG
>JAZSLY010000202.1:0-4693 GCA_045535585.1 Eubacteriales bacterium | reverse complement strand
TGGCTCACAGAACGACATGGCTACGATCCGACTTCGCCCTCGGTAGTAGAGGCTGACAAGGAAAGTGTCATATCCATCAGGGCGCTGGATGGCGGAATCCTGCTTTTTGATGACGTTACATATGAAGTAGAATGCATTCCGCTTGACGACAGCGACGTCCCTCTCGATCCGGAAATGACTCTCTGGGGCTTTAACAAGAGCCGAAGGGTTCAGCGGATCAAGCCTGTGGATGGCGAGCTGCGAGTGCCCTATTTCTTCAAGGGCGAACAAGAATGGCGCATACATATAAGCACCAAGGAGTACGGCTCTCACACAAATCCGCTGTATTTGAAAAACGTCAAGGAGCTCGCAACTTGGCAGATCTACATAGATATGCCCAAAAATGGCTTTGACGTGTACGTTTATTCTCTTAGGGAGGATCTGTATAGCAGAAGGATACAACGCGGAGATCTGCACATTCACACCACAGTCTCCGACGGTGACGAAAGCCCGTGTCTTACCGCGGCAAACTACAGAAAAGCGGGATTTGATTTCATATCCATTACAGATCACGCCGTATATCATGCCTCGGAGGAGATCGAGAAGAAGCTCTCCTTTGTCAATCGTTTTACGATGATACCCGGAGAGGAGGTACACAATAACGCCGGCGGATATTTCCATATGGTCAGCATAGGCGGAAAATACAGCATTTCGGATATTTTTATAAACGAAAAGGAACGTATAGAGCGTGAGATCTCGGAGATTTCAAAAGAGGTGGCTGTACCCGAGGGTCTTGATCCCCACGAATATCTGAGCCGAGTCTGGATGTACCGCGAAATAAAGAAAAGCGGAGGATACGCCATCCTTCCGCACGTATATTGGTATATAGGCTACCACCACGTACAGACCAAGATGAGCAAGGCTATTATCAAAAACGGCTGGTGCGACGCATTTGAGCTTCTGGGCGGTAACACACCGGATAAGGACAATCTGCAAGTGGCGTTATATAACGATCTGAGGCAGGAGGGATTTTCCATTCCCATCGTTGGAGCAAGTGATTCGCACACGGTTTTTGATGAAAAAAGGTCAAAGTTCAAGAGTCATTCCACCGTTGCATTCACCGAGGGCAACGACATTATCGGTGCAATAGACAACGGATATTCGGTGGCAGTGGAGTCGTTGCCTAATGAAAATCCGCACGTTTACGGATCTCTCAGGCTTGCGATGTATACACAGTTTCTTATGAAAAACTATTTTCCGATCCACGATGAGCTTTGCGGAGCTGCGGGTATGTTTATGGAAGAATACATTCAAGGCAACGACTCGGCAAAGGAAATGATTGTCGCTATGGAAGAAAGAATTTCCTCGTTTGAAAAGAAATTTTTCGGCAGGTGACCGTGTTTATGGAATAACACCCCAAATTCGAATCCTTACCGTTCGATGGGGGTGTTGCTTCTCCATTTAGAGATGTTGTGATCATTGCGTTCTTTATCTTTGTCATTACATAGATTGATGGCATCTTTTTTGTCAACTCGTGCCAAAAATCCTGCACGCCAGTGCGGGATTTTTGCTTTTTACCTCTTACTTCTTCACTCTCACCTCAAATGACAGGATTTTTTGGGAAGTAATAGATAAAAGGGAAGAGGTAATAAGTTTTTTTGCAAGGCTTTTCCTTGCTCGTTTTCTTTGTAGTGGTATAATGAAATAAAAACGATAAGGTTTATAAGATTTGAATTTAGCAATCCAATAAAAAATTAAAAGAGAGCCCAGACCAATGGTTGATTAGTTGATAATTACAATGCTCTGTTCACGCTAATTAGCAATATTTTCTGACCTCAATATTGCATTTTAGACTTACTTATGCTATAATCCATAAGAGGCGGTGATAATACGGAAAAACCAAGAATATTAGTATCTTGCAAATTAAACAAATTACAAAACTACGTTGATGCTATTGAAGGGTGTGGCGGAATTGCTACTGCAAAGTATTTGCCGGAAGTTGATACCGATTACGACGGTTTGCTCCTTTGCGGAGGCAGCGACGTTCATCCTTCGTATTACGGCGAAGAAATAAATGGTTCTGTAAATATCGATATTGAAAGAGATAAGGCAGAATTTGCTCTGCTGAAGGCATTTGTGGATGCAGGTAAGCCTGTGCTTGGCATTTGCCGAGGGTGTCAGGTCATAAATATATTTTTCGGTGGCACGTTATATCAGCATTTAAGCGACGCTGACAAGCATTCATCCTTTTCTAACTTTGACCTCATTCATCCTGTCAGCGCTGTTGAAGGCAGTGTGGCAGAGCGCTTATACGGAAGTGAATTCGTAGTAAACAGCTTTCATCATCAGGCAATCAATAAGGTAGGGGATGGCTTGAAGGTTACTATGAGAGCGAAGGACGGCGGTGCAGTTGAAGGAATAGAGCACACGACTCTTCCGATTTTTGCAACACAATGGCACCCCGAAAGAATGTGTTTTTCCCACGCGAGAGAAGATACAGTTGACGGCAAGGCAATTTTGGAACGTTTTATTGCTATGTGTCAGAAATAGAGGGGTCGAAACAATGGACGTATTTGAAAACGCAAAAAAAATTTGGTGCTGTGAAAAGTTTGGTGAAGATGAATATGCTGAATTTCTACAGTTAATTGATTTTAACGGAGAAAAGACTGTAATAAGACTCTCCGTATGCGGAGATTATACACTTTATGTAAATGGCAAATTCGTATCAAGCGGTCAGTATGGAGACTTTCCGCATTATAAGATATATGATGAGCTTGATATAACGAAATATCTGTTGAATGGGGAAAACACTGTGGCAATACTTGCCTGGTATTTTGGAAAAACGGGTATGCGTTATTTTACTCCTACTCCAGGTCTGATATATGAGATTTCAAGAGGCGACAGCGTAATCGCATTTAGTAGTGAAAATACTCTTTCAAGAAAGAGCTACGCCTACAAAAGTGGCATATGCAAAAAAATTACGCCTCAGCTTGATTATAGCTTTACATACGACTTGAATAAGGTGGACGATTGGGAAATAGGAAGCGCCAACGGATTTTTTAAAAGCACAGTTTTTGAAAAAGAAAGCGAATATTTTCCCCGTCCTATTAAAAAGCATAGGCTTTACAATGCGGTTTCTGCCGTAATTTCCAAGAGCGACAAAGGTACTTATATAGCAGAGCTTCCTGAAGAAATTGTGGGGCTTGTAACCATTTCCTTTGAATCTGATAATGAACAGAAAATTAACGTATCCTACGGAGAGATTCTTGAAAACGGACACGTGAAGCGCTTTATTCCTCCTATGCGTGATTTTAGCTTTGACCTTATTGCTAAAAAAGGCACTAACCGTTTTACTAATTATATGCTTCGTTTTGCCTGCAAGTATTTTGAGATAACAAGCGAAAAGCCTTTGACCGACTTGCGTATTTCTCTCACACCCCAGGTATATCCCGTAACGGAAAATGGGTTTGACTTTCTTAACGGTATTGACAAGGATATATATAAGATATGCCTTAATACCTTAAAGCTTTGCATGATGGAGCATTACGTGGATTGCCCGTGGCGAGAGCAGGGGCTTTACGCGTTTGATTCGAGAAATCAGATGCTTGCGGGGTATTATGCCTACGCTGACGGAAATTTCGATTACGCAAGGGCAAATCTTTATCTTATAAGCCGTGACCGTCGTCCTGATGGGCTTCTGTCGATCTGTACACCAAGCGCGAGAGACCTTGTAATTCCGTCATTTTCTTTCTGGTATATAGTTGCAGTAAATGAATATATACTTCATTCCGGTGATATTTCTTTGGGAAGAGACGTATTTGAAAAGATAACCGATATATTAAGCGTATTTAAAAACAATATGAGAGACGGACTTTTCGTTAAGCTTAACCAAAAAAACGTATGGAATTTTTACGATTGGTCGGAATATGCTCAATTTGAGTTCTGTGCTAAGGAACAAACTCCTGATGCTCTACTGAATATTATTGCCGTGATATCATTAAATGCCTATGCTGAAATTTGTGAAAAGCTTGGCGAGAAAAATATTTACGAAGGTCTTGGTGAAAGTGTTGCCAAGAGAATAAACGAAGAGTTTTACGATGACGAAAAGGGGCTTTATTTCGTTTCGCAAAAAGGCGAATATACAGAGCTTGTGAATAGCCTTGCAATATGCTCGGGAATCGTTAGCGGTGACAGGATGAAACGCATTGGAAAGGTTATCCTCTCCAATACGTTACCCCCTTGCTCGTTGAGCTTTAAGGGATTTAAATTTGATGCTATAATTGCTTGTGACACTAAGAATACCAACTACGTTTTTAATGAAATAAGAAAAATATACAAAAAAATGCTTGATTCAGGCTCAACTACCGTTTGGGAAACTGAGCTTGGCGCTGCAGATTTTGATAATGCGGGTAGCTTATGCCATGGGTGGAGTGCTGTGCCGATATATTACTACAATAAACATAAGGATAGTGTGTTATCCGAATAATAAAAAAGCGGCTAGCAGCCGCTGGCATATCTCGCCTATCTTATGGCATTTTTTTACCTAAAGAAAGAAAAACGGCGAGGTCTGTTTTAATGCAATTTCCTAGTAAATAAAAAAGGCTCTTTGTCAATAGTTGGGGTAAAAAAGGTTAAAAAGAATTGAATAGTGCGGTCGAGGAAACTCGATCGCATTATTGTATATTGTAAATTTGATGAGAAAACATATGAAGAA
>JAZSLY010000099.1:0-2539 GCA_045535585.1 Eubacteriales bacterium | reverse complement strand
TGGCTCACAGAACGACATGGCTACGATCCGACTTCTCTTCAGGAGTCTCTGTGGGCCCTTCGGGAGTCTCTGTGGGCGCTTCGGGAGTCTCAACGGGCTCTTCGGGAGTCTCAACGGGCTTTTCAGGCTCTACGGGCTTCTCGGGCTCTACGGGCTTTTCAGGCTCAACGGGAGTCTCGGGCTCAACGGGCTTCTCAGGCTCTACGGGCTTCTCAGGCTCTACGGGAGCAACTGTTGCACTACCGTCTGCGTTACCGCCAACGGGGAATGTTACAAGGTTGTGAGGCCATGTACAACCGATAGCAGACATGTTATCAAGGTCGTCCTGAAGGTCGTTGATCTGGAACTCGAACTCGATGATTTCGCCTTCCTTGAATGCTCTCTGACAAGGAATAGCAAGCTCTACGTAGTAGGTCTTGTTGTCAGCAGCGATAGAGGAAGCCCACTTCATCTTGTCAAGGTCATCGCCAAGAGAGTCGTCACAAGCGGAGAATCTGTTGCCGTGAGCGTTTGCATAGAAGAGGTGGTGAGAGTCGTTACGTCCGTCATAAGGAGCAAAGTGGTCCTCAAGGTCGTCACCTACACGAACTTCAACTGAGTCGGAAAGGTGAGGATGGAAGTGAGACTCGATGTAATCGGGGTCAGCCTGGATAAGTGTGTTATCAACTACGTGATAGAATACGTAGATGTAGTTGTCATCATAGAGGGCGTATACTGTACCGGTAGCGGTAGTATCCTCTGCATCACCTGTAAGGTAATAATCCTCAGCAGGACCGTGAAGCTTCATTGACAAGCTCTGTGTGTATGCAGCGTCAAGCTTAGCATCTACAACGGGAGTTGCCTTGAGCAGCTTTTCGTGAATAATGGTAGCGCAAGAATCGTTAAGGTCTTCAATCTCTGCAAATGCGGTAACGCAAAGGAGAGTAGCAAAAACCATAAGCGCTATCAAGAGTGCTGTAATTTTTTTCATAGTTTTTCTCCTTAAATATTTTCCGGGGGGTTACCCCTGTATTCCTCCACATCGGAGGTATCTTACGCAGTTATAATATCACAAAAATCAGGTGTTGTCAATGGGAATTTCATAAAAAATGAGCGATAAACCTGATATGTTTTGTGAGTATTGTTCAAACTGACGAAAATTATTATTGATTTATAAACACTTTTAATAAAGGACAGTAATTTGGTTATTTTATACGTTTTTTGTGATATTTAATATTGAAAATTCTTTATTTCAGTTTTATAATAAAATTGTATATATTATTGTCAGAGGTGAAATTATGGCAGAGCTGAGATATAACCCTATGACCAAGGACTGGGTAATGATTGCCTCCCACAGACAGAACAGACCCCAGATGCCAAAGGACTGGTGCCCTTTTTGCCCGGGAAGCGGAAAGGTTCCCGACGAGTTTGAAGTTTTTAAATACGATAACGATTTCCCGTCAATGATGCAGACTCCTCCCGAGCCTGACGACGTTGCAACCGATTTATTCAAGACGTCGCCCTGCTACGGAAAGTGCGAGGTAATTCTTTATTCAAGCAACCATACGGTTACGCTACCTGAATTGTCGGAGGAGCACGTAGAGAAGCTGGTAAATCTGTGGTGCGAGAGATTTGAGGATATCAGGAAAGACGAAAAGATAAAGTACGTTCTGATTTTTGAAAACCGCGGTGAAGCGGTTGGCGTAACAATGCCCCATCCTCACGGTCAGATTTACGGATACTCCTTTATCCCGAAAAAGCTTGAGCTGGAATTCCAGTCCTCCCGTGAGTATATGGAAGAAAAAGGCAGTTGCCTTTTCTGCGACATTTTGAAGGAAGAAAAGCAAATAAATAAGAGAATTATTTTTGAAAACGACGACTTTGTTGTCTTTCTTCCATTCTGGTCGGAATATCCTTACGGTATAATGGTAGCGTCCAAGGCTCACAAGCAATATATTACCGACTTTAATGAAAGCGAAAGAAGAAATCTTGCAAAAGCTGTAAGAGAGGCGGCAGGTACTCTCGACTCGCTTTTCGGTTTTCCTTTCCCCTATATGATGTGTATGCATCAGGGGGCAATAAATTCCTCTTCTACCGATTTTCATCATTTTCATATAGAATTTTTCCCGCCAATGCGCTCTCGGGACAAAATTAAATTCAACGCTTCAAGCGAAACGGGCGCCTGGGCACATTGCAATCCTACCTGTCCCGAGGAAAAGGCACTTGAGCTGATTGAAGCGCACAAAAAATACGTTTCGGAGGTCTGATATGACTGTAACTGAATTAAAAAAAGAATTTATCAAAAGATTCGGCGGAGACGAAAAGGACGTCAGAATTTTCGCATCCCCAGGACGTGTTAATCTTATTGGCGAACACATTGACTATAACGGCGGAAGCGTTCTCCCTGCGGCTCTCACTCTCGGTACAACGATAGCCACAAGAAAGAGAGACGACAAAAAGCTTGTTATGGAGGCAACCGACCTTCCCGACAGAGTCGTTATAGAGTTTGACAAAATCGATTCTTACAAGGAGCTATGGTGGGGGAACTATCAGGCAGGAA
>JAZSLY010000128.1:0-5865 GCA_045535585.1 Eubacteriales bacterium | reverse complement strand
AGAAGCTCCCCTCCTGGAAGTCTGCGGCAAACCTTGTAAGAACTATTGCCGAGAACTATAAGCTTCCTTACTACTCAATCTCTCCCACCTATTCTGTATGTAAGAACCACGGCTATATCGCAGGCGAGCACTTCAAGTGCGACAAGTGCGGAGAGAACACCGAGGTTTACAGCCGTATTACAGGCTACTACCGTCCCGTACAGAACTGGAACACGGGTAAGAGTCAGGAATACAAGGACAGACGCGAGTACGTTCTTGAGACCTCGGTTTGTAAGAGAAGCGGATGCGAAACACCCGTCAGCGACACCGTTTTAGCCTTCGACGAAGCGCCCAAGGTTTCAGTCGCAACAAAGACCATTTCCCTTTTCGCAACAAAGACCTGCCCCAACTGTAAGATAGCAACCAGCCTTCTTGAAAAGGCAGGAGTTGCCTTTGAAAAGGTATACGTTGAGGACAACCGTGAGCTTGCAAAGAGCTATGACTTGAAGATGGCGCCCACCCTCGTTGTTTCCGACGGGGAGAATATTGAGAAGTTTGCAGGAGTGCAAGAGATAAAGGCATTTATTAAATCGGTTGGCTTGTAAAAAAAGGTGACACCGAAAAACGAAATAAGGCTTTTACTTAAATTTAAAATAGCAAAAGCCCCTTATAAAGTACAATGATATAGGTAAAAAATTTGTTTCACAAATTTTAAATATATATTTCGTTTTTCTTTGCGCGAACTTCCCCTCTCGCAGTATAATATACAGCTTCGGGGCCAGTATCGCGCAATCTCCCTCTTTTTTTCCTTCGCCTTGGCTGTAAAAAGCGGTGACAACAAAAAGAAGATAAGAGATAAAAGAGAAGAACAAAGAGAAAAGGAAGAAAATCGCAAAGCGATTTTCAACCATACCTCTTCACTCTTCACTACACATTTGGGCTGTAATTTTTACAGCCCTCTTATTTAGGAGATATTATGAAAAATTACGACATTATCGTAGTCGGTGCAGGTCCTGCGGGGCTTGCGGCGGCGCTCTATGGCTTGAGAGGCGCAAAGAGTGTTTTGATACTTGAAAAGGGTGCCTTCGGCGGTCAGATGACCTTTAGCCCGAAAATCGAAAATTATCCTGCGTTTCAGCAGATTTCGGGTACCGAGCTTGCAGACAAAATGGTTGAGCAGGTGCTCTTCCAGGGTGCTGACGTTGAGGTAGACGAGGTAGTGGAAATCAGGAACACGGCTGACGGAAAAGAGGTAGTTTGCGACTCCGACACCTATCTTGCAAAGGCGGTCATTCTTGCCACGGGTGCTGAGCACCGCAGGCTTGGGGTCGAGGGCGAGGACAAGTTCATCGGCGACGGCATTTCCTTCTGTGCGGTCTGTGACGGCGCATTTTATCAGGGTCGTGAGGTCCTTGTAATCGGTGGCGGTAACAGTGCTTTGCAGGAGGCTCTTTCCCTGAGTGAAGTATGTACAAAGGTAACCGTCGTACAAAACCTTGATTTCCTCACGGGTGAAAAGAGGCTTGTGGAGCTTCTTGAAGAAAAGGACAACGTAGAGGTCATTCTCTCCCACACCGTCAAGTGCGTTCTGGGCGAGGATAAATTCGAGGGCATCGTAATAGAGGGCGCTGACGGCGAGAGGACTCTCCGCGCCGACGGAATGTTTGTGGCGATAGGTCTTTCCCCTGCCACGATCCCCTTCAAGAATCTCGTCGACTGTGACGAGAGAGGCTATTTCGACTCCGACGAGACCTGCACCACCAAGGTGGAGGGAGTGTTCGTTGCAGGCGATTGCCGAACGAAGTCCATTCGTCAGGTATCTACTGCGACATCCGACGGAGCGGTGGCGGCATTGGCAGCAATAAAATATATTGAAGGATTGGGGCTTTAAAAAAAGGTGACACCGTAAAAAGTGAAAAGAAGAATTAAAAATATAGAAAATAGTTTTCAATAAAAAACTATGTTTTCACAAATCAAAATTTATAAGGAAGAAAGGCTTGAAAAACAAGCCTTTCTTTTTTATACTCATATTTTCACTTTTTCCTTTGCACGAACTTCCCCTCTCGCAGTACCCTTGTACAGCTTCGGGGTCAGTTCGCACAATCTCCCTCTTTTTTTATACGCCCTCGGGGAGCAAAATCCCCGTTTGTCGTCAAAGTAAAGGGTTAAAATTCCCACATAGTATAATTTCAAATATGTTTAGCGGATTTTCCGCTAAACTACCTTAATTTTGCATTCATCATTCATCATTCATCACTAAAAAAAGGAAAGGCTTTTTACGCCTTTCCTTTTTTTCACCTTATTTCTAACTTCGTCACTTCATTCTGTCCCGCCACTTTAAGTGACACGCCCTCAAATCCCCGTAGCGCTTCCTCGGCGCTCTCACGGGCAAGGGAAGGGAGGTTATTTTCCTCGGAGAGATGGGCGAGGGTAAAAGATTCACCGCCTGCCAGCGCAAGTCTTTTGATAAACTCGGCGCAATCGGCGTTTGATAGGTGTCCGTGTCTCGAGAGAATTCTGCCCTTCAAAAATTCGGGGTAGCTCCCGTTTTTCAGCATCTCAACGTCGTGATTGGATTCGATAACGAAATTTTTTAACCCCATAAGGCACTCCTCCATTTCGGGCGTTACGGTGCCGATATCGGTGGCGTAACCCAGTACTTTATTGGTATGGGTAGACCTGAACACGAAGCCAAGACTTCCAACGGCGTCGTGAGGGGTAGGGAAGGTGGAGACCTTTATAGTGCCCACCTCGTAGGTTTTAGAGGGATTTATCGTCATAATGCACCCTGCCACCCGCCGACAGTCCTCCAGGGAATTGGTCTTGCAGGGGGTGCAGATAGTGCGTGCGGTGTCAACCGTAGTAAAAATCCGTATATCGTATTTTTTTACTATATTATAAAGCGAGCTTGTGTGGTCGGTGTGGGAGTGGGTGACGAAAATCCCACGCACACGCCCAAGCTCCTCGCCCAGAAGAGAGAGCCCCTCGCAAAGCTTCTTCATACTGCCTCCCGCATCAATGATGAGTGAGGTTTCGCCGTCGCTTATAAAGGTACTGTTCCCCTTTGAGCCTGAATATAGAACTGCTCCTGTCATAAGTCTCTCCGAATAGCTATACTGACCGATGCCACGGACTCTGTTGCAAGGGATGCGGAAAAATCCTGCCCTGCAAGTGCCGAGGCTTCTTTTTTGAAATCGTAAAAATTAATATCTGTGGGCAATTTCTTACCCCGAAGCGCAAAAACGCCGTCGCCCTGAAGCTTGCTAAAAGCTTCTTTTTTAACCCAAAGGTCGAAAAAATCAAGCTCCCGCTCGTCCTCGTGGAAGAATTTTTCCCGAAGCCTTGCACTCTCCTTCTCACCCCGTCGCTCCACGTCAACGCCGAGGGGGGTGTCCCCAAGTGCTACGGCGCAAAGGTGAGAGGAGTGGCTGACGCTGATGAAATATCCCGTGGGCGTGGTGATAATAGGCTTTCCACGCCCGTCGTAAGTGACCTCGGCGTCCCCCAAATAATCAGCAATCGCCACTTTTTTCAAAGTGGCGGAAAGCTCTTTTTCATCAATTTTTTCGTTGTAGGCGAGGTAAACGGTGACCTTATTCATCGTCCTCTTCTTCGTCCTCGTCCTCGGCATCGGCGTCCATATCGTCCGCATCCTCGGCGTCGTCGGTCTCAAGGTCGGCGATGTCCTCCGAGTCGTCTACGATTTCAAGGCTCTCTCCGCCCTCCTCGACCTCCTCGGGCTCATACTTCACCACCTGCATACCTACTATCTCCTGACCCTCGTTGAGTCTCATAAGTATTACGCCTGCGGCGGCACGTCCGCTGGTGGATATCTGTTCAACGGGAAGTCTTATCAGTATTCCCTCGTTGGTAATGAGCATCAGGTCGTCTTCCTTATTAACCTCGGAAATGCCCACGAGAGCACCCGTCTTTTCGTTTATCTTCTGGCACTTAACGCCCTTACCGCCTCTGCCCGAAACTCTGAATTCGCTCAGCTCGGTACACTTACCAATACCATTATTGGTAACGGTGAGCATAAGCTTTTCTTCGTCCTCTTCACCGCAGATGATGCATCCGACAATCTTCGCGCCGTCTCTCAGCTTCATTGCCTTCACACCTCTTGCGCCTCTGCCCATTACGCGAACACGGCTCTCGTCAAAGCGGATAGCAAGTCCGTCGGAGTTGGCGATAAGTATGGACGCCTTGGCATCGGTCTTCTTAACTGCGAGAAGTCTGTCGCCCTCGTCAAGCCTTATGGCGATAATACCGCCCCGTCTTACGTGGGAGAAGAGACGGAGTGGCGTGCGCTTGATAAGACCCTTTTCGGTAACCATTACCAGATTTTCGTCGGTATTTATCTTGGCAACCGAAATAAACGCCGTAATCTCCTCGCCCTCGGCAAGAGGCAGGATATTATTCATATGGCTTCCCTTTGCGGTGCGTGACGCCTCGGGAATTTCATAGCATTTCTTAATATACAATTTACCGATATTTGAGAACATAAAGAGGTAATTGTGGCTGTGTGAAATGAAGATAGAGGAAACCGAGTCCTCCTCCTTCGTTTTCATTGCCGAAAGACCCTTACCGCCTCTGTTCTGGGTGGTGTAAACGTCGGCAGGAATTCTCTTGATATATCCGTCCTGAGTTATCGTGATAACGCACTTGTGTCTTTCGATAAGGTCCTCAAGAACGATATCGTCCTCGGCTTCCTCGATAACGGTGCGTCGCGCGTCGCCGAATTTGCGCTTGATTTCAAGCATTTCTTCCTTCATTATGGCAAGCACTCTGCCCTCGTTTGCAAGGATATCCTCACAATCGGCGATAAATGCGTGAAGTCTTTCAAGCTCCTCTAAAATAGTGTCTATTTCGAGAGATGCAAGAGAGCCGAGAGGCATCTTTACGATAGCCTGCGCCTGCGCCTCGGAAAAACCGAAGTGCGCCATCAGGTTTTCACGCGCCGTCTGGACGGTGGACGAGCCTCTGATGATGCTGATAACCTTTTCGATATTATCTATGGCAATCTTGTAGCCCTCGTAGATATGCGCCTTTGCTCTTGCTTTTTCAAGGTCGTATTCAACACGCCTTGTCACAACGCTTTCACGGTGCTTGATGTAGTAGCCGAGAATTTCCTTCAAATTGAGGGTCTTTGGCTCACCGTCAACCAGCGCCAGCATATTCATAGCGCAGGTGTCCTGAAGCTGAGTATACTTGAAGAGCTGATTTACAACCACCATTTCATTGGCGTCGCGCTTGAGGTCGACCACGATTCGCATACCTGCTCTGCCCGACTCGTCTCTGATTTCGGAAATACCCTCTATTTTCTTGTTGTTGGCAAGCTCTGCCATAGACTCTACCAGACGGGATTTATTTACCTGATAGGGAATTTCGGTGTAGACGATGCTCTTGTGATGCGCCTTTTCCTCTATGTGATACACGGCTCTGACCATAACGTGTCCGCGACCCGTCAGGTACGCCTGCTTGATGCCCGACGTGCCGTAAATCATAGCGCTGGTAGGGAAGTCGGGACCCTTGATATAGTTCATAATATCAAGTATCTCGCAATCGGGATTTTCCATAAGGAAGATAGTACCGTCAATAACCTCGCTGAGATTGTGGGTGGGAATGTAGGTCGCCATACCAACGGCGATACCTACCGAGCCGTTTACGAGAAGGTTAGGGAAGCCTGCGGGTAAAACCTCGGGCTCCTGAAGCTTATTATCAAAGTTGGGAACGAAATTGACTACGTTCTTTTCGATATCAACCAGCATTTCGGACGCAAGGCGTGACATTCTCGCCTCTGTATAACGGTAAGCCGCAGCGCCGTCGCCGTCTAAAGTCGGATCGTAGCCATGTCGTTCTGTGAGCCAAGGAGTTGTAGCCCCTAAT
>JAZSLY010000168.1:0-12074 GCA_045535585.1 Eubacteriales bacterium | reverse complement strand
GGTGTACACGATGGTAGTGGTTCCGAGAACCTCCTGTGCCACTTATCTGAACATATTCTCAGTCAGATCCATCATTCCGTGGTAGTCGGTATAAGCCTGATAAAGCTCCATGAGAGTAAATTCGGGATTGTGACGGGTGTCAAGACCCTCATTGCGGAACACTCTGCCGATCTCGTATACTCTTTCAAGACCGCCTACGATTAGACGCTTGAGGTAGAGCTCAAGGGAAATTCTGAGCTTGAAATCCTCATCAAGCGCATTGAAGTGAGTTTCAAAGGGGCGTGCCGCCGCACCGCCTGCGTTTGATACAAGCATAGGGGTCTCAACCTCAATAAAGCCCTGGTCGTCAAGATACTTGCGTATCGTGCTGATTATCTTGGAGCGCTTGATAAAGGTATCCTTAACCTCGGGGTTCATTATAAGGTCAACGTACCTCTGGCGGTAACGCATATCCGTATTGGTAAGACCGTGGTATTTTTCGGGAAGAATTTGTAAGCTCTTTGAAAGAAGCACAAGCTTTTCGGCGTGTACCGAAATTTCACCTGTCTTGGTCTTGAATACGAAGCCCTCAACACCTATGATGTCACCAAGGTCAAGCTTCTTGAACTTCTTATATTCCTCCTCACCAAGACTGTCGCGGGAAACGTAGCATTGGATTTTTCCCTGAAGGTCAAGCACGCTGCAGAAGGATGCCTTACCCATAATTCTCTTTGCTACCATTCTTCCTGCGATAGAAACGTGCTGATTTTCAAGACTTTCGAAATTAGCCTTTATTTCCTCGCTGTGATGAGTCTGGTCATACTTTGTTATTTCAAAGGGGTCTTCGCCTGCCGCCTTTAATTCGTCAAGCTTTTCGTGTCTTATTCTTATAAGGTCGTTTACGTTGACCTCCTGCTCGTTTACGTTTGTTTCTATATCTGCCATTTTATTCACCCTTTTGTTTTATTTATTGTTTGATACGGACTTGATAGTCAAGGTTTCCTTACCTGCGGGAGTATCAAACGTAACGGTATTTCCTTCCGCCTCACCGAAAAGAGCGTTGCCGATAGGGGATTCGTTTGAAATCTTGCCCTCAAGGAAATTAGCCTCTGCCGCACCTACAACGGTGTAGGTTGCCTCAACTCCGTCCTTGTCAACAACCGTTACAACAGAGCCGAAGCCAACACCGTTAGCCGACTTTGTTTCTTCAACTACCTCAATGTTTTTGAGCATTTCTTCAAGCTCGAGAATTCTACCCTCAACCTTAGCCTGCTCATTTTTAGCTTCATCGTACTCACTGTTCTCGGACAAGTCGCCGAAAGCTCTTGCTTTTTTCAAGTCCTCACCGACTTTAACACGGGTGACGGTTTTTAATTCGTTAAGTTCCTCCTGAAGCTTCAGAAGACCTTCTTTGGTTACAACTGTTTTTTTCATATTTATTCTCCTATTTCATAATTTTCAATTTTCCCCGTAACGAGATATTCAATACCTGCCTGAAGCTGAGCATCCTCCGCTTCACTTATAAGATAGAACCTTGCCGCCGCCTCTTCGCTAAGCTCAACGCTGTAGGTGGGCTTTATTCCCACTCCGTCGTAGCTTACTCTTGAGGGAGGCAGGTAATAGTTCGTTGAAAACTTAACTGCACTTCCGTCGCTGAGAGGGAAGGTCTTTTGAACGGTGCCCTTTCCGTAGGTAGTGTCACCGATGAATACCGCCTTTTCGTAGTCAACTAGACCTGCCACGAAAAGCTCCGCCGCACTTGCCGTGCTGGAGTTAGCCAGAACGACCATAGGCACGTCAAGGTGGTTTTTGTCGGACTTCTCCACTACCTCAGTACCGTTTTTGTCGGTGGTGATGATAATGTCGCCCTCGGGGAGAAGGTAGTCAAGTATACTTGTAATAGAGACGTATTCTCCGCCTGGATTGTTTCTTACGTCAAAGATAAACTTTTCAGCGCCCTGATTCATAAGTGAATCAACCGCATTCTTAAACTGTGAAATGGTGGACGTGCCGAATTGATATATCCTGATATATCCTATTTTTGCATTGGAATCGGTAAGCTTGTAGCTTACAAGCTGAGACTCGAAGAGCCTTCTTTCAATTGTGAATTCAAGCACCTTGCCCGAGCGCAGAACCTCGAATTTCAAGGTCGTGCCTGCCTCGCCAAGCATCATTTCTACCGCTTTTTCGTAGCCGAGGTCGCTATAAAGGGTACCCTCTACCGACCACAGAATGTCGCCCGCCTTGACCCCCGCTTCTTTGGCAGGGGAATTTTCCATAACCTCAAAAATAACTATTCTGTCGGTTATGCCGTCGTCAAGAAGCTCACTTGTAACCCTGATACCGATACCCGTCAGAGCGCCCTGCAGGCTCTCTACGTATTCCTGATATCCTTCGGCAGTGTAATAGTTAGCGTAGTTGTCGCCCAAGCCGAAAACGTATCCGTAAATCAGGGAATTTGACAGATACTCGTTGTCAATGGGTTTGACAAAATTGTCCTCAACCAACTGTTCTATTTCCAAAAGCTTTGGATTTTCCATTGGCTGAACGGTAAATTTGGAAATTATTTTGTTATATTTTGCGTCAAGGGATACCGTTACTATCTGATATGTGAGAAGTGCTGCAATAAGCATTAAGACAAGGCTTGCGCTGAATGGAATTTTTTTGTTCATTGTGTCCCTCCGATTATGGCTCTGATATGTATTTCATCGGGTCAACGTGAACACCGTTTTCCATTACTGAAAAGTGAAGGTGATTACCTGTCGAGTCACCCGTACTGCCTACCTCGCAGATTTTATCGCCTTTAACGACGATATCTCCTACGTTAACGAGTCTCTTTGAGCAATGAGCGTAAAGAGTTGTTACTCCGCCACCGTGGTCTATTACTACGTAATGACCGTAACTGGGGGAGAGCTTACTGATAATGACTGTTCCGCTGTTGCTTGCGTAGATGGGAGTGCCTCTGGCGCAGGCAAAGTCTACACCCTTGTGGAAGTCTGTCTGCCTGCCGTTTGACCATACACGCCAGCCGAAACCACCCGTATTTACGTAGTAAACGGTAGTTGGGAGAGGGAAGATGAATTCTTGATTAGAGTAGTTTTCTCTTTCCTGAAGCTCGATCTGCTTTAAAATTTCTTTAACTTCGGCTTCAATCTCCTTCATTTCGTTTGCTTTTTTGTCATACTGATCCTGATATATTTTTTCGTCTTTTTTGTATTCCGCAAGATAGTCGAGAGCTTGCTGTATTTTGCCCTCAAGAGCCTCGATTTCCGCATTCATTTCAACAACAGATTCTGCGCATTTCTCCTTGGTGGAGGAAAGCTCGTCCTTAAGAAGAGTCAATTCAATTCTCTGATTGGTAAGCCCTTCTATAAGAGATCTGTCGTATTCGATAAGCTCGTTTGCAATCTCAATTCTTGACAAGAGGTCTGCAATATCGTCGGAGCCGAGAATGTAGGAAATAATGTTACTGTTTCCCATTTCCTGCTGAATAACGAGACGCTCGGCAATAGCCTGCAGTACGTTGTCGATGTTACCGCTTTTCTCAAAGATTTCATTTTCCTTTTCGGTAATTTGCTCGTTGTACTGCGAAATCAGCTTTTCAAGCGTTGCTATTTTAGTTTCTGTCAGGGTTATTTCCTGGTCGTATTGATTTTTAATGTATAACTGGTCCTGCTGTCCTTGCTTGGCTTTTGCAATATTTGCCTTAATGGAGTCGAGAGAGCCCTGAATGCTTTTCAAGTCACTTTCAAGACCTTTAAGTGTCGTCTTATTTTCGCTGAGCGTGGGTGCCGCCTCGGAATGAATATTATAATTATCCGAAATAAGAAAAGTTGTCGAAAATACGAGAGCCATTACAAAGAAGACAAGAGTTATTTTTTTAATCCTCATTCTTTGTACTCCTGTTCCTTATGAGTTTTCCTGGTTGTACCTTTTAAGCGATATGTAGCTTCCCAAGAAGCCCGTACAAATTCCTATAACCGCAAAGCCGATTGCCAGAATTCTGCTTACCTCACCAAAGGGCATTACGGAGATTATCTTAAACTGGTCAACGAGACCTAAAATAAAATACTTATTGATTAGGAACTGAACGGGGTAGGCGATAACCGCCGACGCAAGTCCTATGGCAAGACCTTCTATAAGGAAGGGCACTGAGATAAAGGCGTTTGTAGCGCCGATGTATCTCATAAGTGCAATCTCGTGCCGTCTTGAGAAAACCGAGAGCTTTATAGTATTCATAATCAGCAAAAGGGAAACGAGAAGCATAAGCACCAGAAGCCACGTGAATACAATGGAGATTGCATTCTTTATGTTCTGGATCTGATTTGCAAGCTCAACGTTTGCACTAAGCTTTGAAATCAGGCTTTCGCTGACAGTGTTTTCGATATTCATAATTAGTGTCTGAACGTTTGTTCCGGGCTTGTAGGTAATAACGTAGGAGTCCTTCAAGGGATTGTTTTCCTTGTAGGACTGCATCAGGAATTCCGCCTCGGAATACTGTGATACCTGCTCTTCGAGGGCTGCCTCCTTGGATATGAACTCAACCTCCTCAACCGACGAAATGGTCAAGAGCTGGTCCTTAATCTCTGCGGTTTCAAACGCCGTTGCCTTTTTATCAACGAAAAGCACGACCTTGTTGAAGCCGTCTATCTTTTCAAGGTTATAGTCGATGTTCTGCATTACGAGGAAGAAGGAGCCGAGAATAATAAGGCAGGAGAAAAGCACGAAGATAGACGTCAGCGACATAACTCTGTTTTTAAAGAGACCTATGCCTGCAAGCTTCATGCAATAACCGACCTTCAGGGATTTACTTTTTCTAACCTTTGGCATATTGCCCTTACTTGTTTTACTCTTCATCTTCTACACCTCCGTTTTGTTTATTATCATCAACCAACAATCCATCGGTAATAGTAAGAACGCGTTTTTTATAGAAGGAAACGATGTTCAGGTCGTGAGTGATTACGATAACCGTTTTCCCAAGCTTGTTTACCTCGACCAAAAGGTCCATCATCTCAACCGCCGTAACCATATCCGAGTTGTTGGTGGGCTCGTCTGCAATAACGATTTTCGGGTCGTTTACAAGGGCTCTTGCCAATGCAACTCGTCTCTGCTCACCGCCCGATAACTCATCGGGGTAGTTGTCGGCGTATTTGTCCAGATTTAATTCCTTCAAAAATTCGGTTACTCTGCGCTTGATTCTTCTTTTCGGCTCACCGATAACGTGCATAGCAAAGGCCACGTTATCAAAAACCGTCATATTGGGAAAAAGCTTGTATTCCTGAAATACGTATCCGAGAGTTCGTCTGTAATAGGGAATTTTGCTCTTCTTGATTTTGTTGAGGTCAAACCCGTTAACCTCAATTTTTCCCGAGGAAGCCTTCTCTTCGCCGAGAAGAAGCTTTGTCAGGGTTGTTTTTCCTGCTCCGTTAGGTCCTACGATAAATACGAATTCACCGTCGGGGATGGTAACGGACACGTTTTTAAGCGCCTGCGTTCCGTTGGGATATTTCTTTGAGACGTTTGAAAGTTTTATCATATTAACATCCTTAAATTTATAAACAAGTTTCGTTTTAACGAGATAAGCCGAAGAGGGTCGAACCCTTATCGGTTTCATATGGGATTTTTGCCCCTGCCGTCGTTACATCCCCTTGTAATACAGAAGTATAACTGCGGGAATGTGCCTTGTCAGGAACAAAAATTCCTGTATGAAACTTCCCTCGAAGCGAGAAAAGATGGTTATTGGAGTAAACATTTCAGTGTCGCACGGGAATAATTTACGTATTCCAAGCAACAAACGGATGTTTAAAAGAGGCTTTTCTCGGCGCCAAGGATTCGATTCTCTTCGGCTTACTCATTGCAAAAAAACATTGCAATGAGTGTGTTTTGATTTATCTGTATTAGAATTTACCGGATTTTGAAGAAAGGTATTTCTTTACCATAAGCGCAACCTTGAAGGTGATTGCGTGTTCAAATTCTCTCAGGTCAAGACCGGTAAGCTTTTTAATTTTTTCAAGTCTGTATACCAGGGTGTTTCTATGTACAAAAAGCTTTCTCGAGGTTTCCGAGACGTTGAGGTTATTTTCAAAAAACGCCTGTATCGTAACGAGAGTCTCTCGGTCAAGTGCTTCAAATGCGCCCTTCTTGAAAACTTCGTTCAGGAACATTTCGCAAAGGGTGGTAGGAAGCTGATAAATAAGTCTGCCGATACCGAGGTTTTCATAGCTGATAATGTTCTTTTCCGTGTCGAAAACCTTACCGACCTCAATGGATATCTGCGCTTCCTTATACGAGCGTGCAAGCTCCTTTATAGTATCAACTACCGTTCCTATACCTACGATAGTCTTGAGGTAGAACTCGGAGTTTACTGTATCAACGATGTTCATAGCGGTGGTGGCGGGGTCCTTCAGGTCCTCCGTTGGACGCATCTCACGCACCAGAACTACCTCGTTTTCTCCTACGCCGATAACGTAGTCCTTGTTTTTATCAGGGTAGAGATTCTGGATAATATCAAGCGGAATACAATCGTTCTTATTGAGGAACTTGATGAGATATACTATCCTCGGAACCTCGTTGTTGATGTGAAGCTCCTTTGATTTGATATATATGTCACTGGGTAAAATATTATCAAGAATTACGTTCTTTATAAAGCTCGCCTTGTCGTACTTTTCGTCGTAAAGGAGCTTGATGTTGGTAAGGGAAATGCAGAGAATTGTGGCAAGATTGTCTGCCACGGTGTCGCTTCCTTCAACAAATACCACGTATTCTATTTTGCCGTGATTGTTAATGGGGTGATGCGTGTAGCCGTTAGCCTTGAAGGGCTCGTTGGTGTAAGCCAGCTCATCCTTTACCCCGTTGAAGCTCTCGCCGATTCTGGAAAGCTCACTGCAGGCAATTATACAACCGTTTTTATCTACTACACCTATCGTTCGGTCAATGGCATCCTTCATCTGATGCACAATGCTTTGGAAGAGTCTGTTTGACATTGTTTTTTCTCCTTATTTCAACATCTTGATTGCATAAAACAAAGCAACGATGATTGTTTCAATTGCAATTATTATATCGTAAATTACGTAAGAGCCAATTCCAAACGTTCCCAAAATAACAAAGGCGATGAACATAACGACTGAAATGGAAATCGTGAAATAGTCTGCCTTATTCTTAATAAGCTTTTTAGTACCCAAAAAGCCGTTTGTTTTTGTGGTACCGAAAATAACAATCAGGTAAATTACAGAAACGATTATCGCCATCACACTCGTGATTATATATTCTGTTCTGAGGTCGGGCGGGGAGAGAAGGTTAAGCGCAAAGAGTGCAAACGCCGCAAGGGCATTGAATACTGTTGTGAAAAGATATGAGCCGGGGAAGGATACTGCTATAAAATAGAGAAGTGAAACCAGAACTACGAATATGATAGCAGGAACGTATCCCTTGTAAACGAAGTTGGATATTAAAAGTGAAACAACCAGAAATACAAGACAAATAGAAAATATAAATGATGAGGACAGTGTCTTGAAGGTCTCGTCCTTTCTATTTTTACGGCTGGAGAAAAACCACGCTCCGCTTGCTATTGACAAAACAAGGGGGATGATGGGAAGAAAAGGTACTGCCTTCAAATAAAATTCGTAAAAGTTGATGGCATCGGAGGTACCAAGCCAGTTTCTTACCATCATGAGAATGAATACGGAAACTAAAAGAAGCGCGAAAACGATCATCATTCTGTTTGTCAGAGTTTCGTTTCTTTTAGCCTTGCGTGATAAATTTTGTTTGTTCGCCATTTTTTTATACCTCATCGTTATTATAATCTTGTCTCGTAAGCAATCATCGAAAGCACGGCAGGTCCCGCGGTCTCGGTGCGTAAAATCAATTTGCCAAGGGTTACAGGAGGAATGCCCGCATCCTTTGCCAGCTGTGCTTCATCAGGTGAAACACCGCCCTCAGACCCCACGAAAAAGCCGATAGTGGAATAATCCTTCTTTTGCAGTATATCCTTCAGGGAGCGCTCACTTTCCTCTTCGTAGCAAAAGAAGCTTGCATCAAGCGCTGAAAGCCGCGTGACACATTCCTTAAAGGAGACGACGTCACACACCTTTGGAATAATTCCTCTTCCGCATTGCTTTGACGCCTCAAGGGCTATTTTGTTCCAACGCTCAAGCTTTTTAACCTTGGATTTTTCGTCAAGCTTAACAACCGAGCGTTCACTTTCAACGGGATAAATTTCATATACGCCAAGCTCTACCGCCTTTTGTATTATCGTGTCCATCTTATCGCCCTTGACAAGTGCCTGAAAAAGCATTGTCTTAATTTCGGGCTCTGCGGTGCAGGGGGTGATATCGGTAATTTCTGCGAAAACAGAATCTGCACTAAAGGAATCTATCCTGCAGACGTAATCCACTCCGTCACAAAAGCTGACGCATATTTCCTCGCCCTCTCGCATTCTCAAGGATTTGGAGATGTGGTAGGCGTTGTCGCCCGTAAGCTCTATTTTGTCAAATTTGCGCAAAGTACCCCTATTGCTCGTGTCATCAATAAAAAACTTGGGCATTTTTAGTCCCTTTCGGTAAAGAGAGCAAATAAACTCTTGTTGTATTTGTATATATTATACTATACAATATCGAATTTGTCAAAGAATTTTTGAAAAATTTAGTTATTTTTTTGCTTTTTTGCACAAAATGACCGACCAATCGTCAGATGTTTCACTCTTCTCAATGGAAAAGCCTGCCGATTTTAATGCAGCCGACACTTCTTCTTCTCTTTCGGAAATAATTCCCGAAGCAATAAGCGAGCCGCCAACCTTCAGCTTTTCATAGAACATCGGTGCCATCATAATTATTATGCCTGCAACGATGTTGGCGCATATAACGTCATATTCAGCGCCTATTGCATCATAGAGCTTTTTGTCGGAGAGAACGTCTCCGTCGAAAACCTGAACGGAGCTGGCGTCAAGATTATTTTGCTCCATATTTTCCTTTGCAATACGCGCGGCTACCTCGTCAATATCCACCGCTACGGCGTCTTTTGCGCCCAGCTTCATTGCCGCAATAGTCAGAATACCGCTTCCGCATCCCATATCCAGAACGTGCTCGTTGCCGATAATGGTTTTCTCAAGCGTCTCCATACAGAGCCTTGTTGTTGCGTGTGCGCCCGTGCCGAAGGAGGAGGCAGGGTCTATCTCAATTATATGCCGTCCCTTTGCCATATCTTCCGTCAGGGTTTCCCAGGTGGGCTTTACTACCAGCCTTTCGCCAACCGTAAAGGGCTTGAAATACTGTCGCCAGTTGTTTTCCCAATCCTCGTCCTTTACGCTGTCGGTGGAGATGATAAGGGAAGAGTATTCCCCGTTGTCACCCCTCAGCTTATCAAGGGAGGATACGACTCTGCAGCAAAGGTCCTCACCCTCCTCGTCCGTGCCGAAGAAGGCGTATATTACGGGAAGCTTGTCACGGCTTTCAAGAAGCTCGTCGTCTATGTAGTCAAAGAAGATTCCGCCACCCGACAGAGTTTCGTCAAGGTCGGAATAATCCTCCACCGTAAAGGTGTCGGCGCCGTTTATAATGAGAAGGTTTGATACGTCCTCCACGAAATTTCGGGGGAGCGTGCCACCCTCACTAATAGTTATTTTTAATCTTGTCCAAACCATATTTTACACCTTTTTACACACAAATAGGGTTGTAAAAAACGGAAGCTCCGTTTTTTACAGCCCCTTATGTATCTTTTAGTTTAATATATCCGAATTAAAGAATGTACTTGTTAAGGATTGGCGGGAAGTCTGCCTCTGCGATAGAAGCAGTGGTCACGCAGTTGATTTCCTTTGCAGTAGTGATCTTGTCAAGAGCCTCGATAAGCTTAATAAAATCTTCTTTGTTATCGTTACAAATCTTGAGAGAAGAGTCAATAAATATATCTTTAATATCGTAGTTAGCGGAAATGATACCGCACACCATACCGTAAAGCTCTGCCGCACTTGAAATATTGAATAAGTCTGTGTCAACAAGTCTTACCTGATGGCGAATATCGAACATTAATTTGTTGCCCTTTTCGATGCAAACAACGTTTCCGGGAGAGGTTTCAACCGCCTTGTTTGCTAATTCGATAAGATGCTTTGTTTTTCCGCTTCCTTTGAGACCGATGATGATTCTAACCATAATAATTGCCTTCCTTTCGTGCAAAAAATAGAAGTAAACTTCTTCTGTAACTATTTTATAACAAAACTTCTAAAAAATCAATAGTTTTTCGTCAATTTCACATAAACTTTTAATCAAAATCTGAAATATATGTTTATTTTGTCCCGAAATACGTCTATCCGTTCTATCACCGAGCGCAAAAGAGCGCGCTTTTCTTCGCTTTTCAGGCTGTCCCAAACGTCGCTGACGTTCTTTATCTGCCGTAGGGCTTTATTCTTTTGCGCTTCGCTTGCCGTCACCCTTTCTTCCTCCTTTTCCTTCTTTACCGTTTCCTCCAATTTCTTTTCCGTATTCCTTATCAGGTCGTACAAGGTGTCGTTTCCCTCCGACCACAATTCGTATAATCTTGAGAGCTTCCTTTCAAGGCGCTCGCTTTCCTTCTTCTTTTTCCGCTCTTCCTTCTTTTCTTCCTCCTCTACACCAATGGCAAACACCTCGTCCATCACTTGCCCTTCCACCTCGTCTGCCCACACCTTTTCCATTTTACAATCGGGGTCGTGCACGAGATAGGGCTTGGAGGATTGCTGTGAATAGCAGGATAGCTTATATCCGCCGTCCCCCCACTTCTGATACCTCATTCTCGCACCGCACTCGCCACAGTAAATCAGCCCTGACAAAAGGTGTCGCGAGGAGTTTGACACGCCTCGCTTCCTGAGTGAAAACTGCTCTATCGCTCGGTTATAGGTTTCTCTGTCCACTATCGCCTCGTGCTTGCCCTCATACTCTTCGCCGTTGTAGAGAATTACTCCCGTATTCGTTACCCTTTTTAAAATCTGCACGACCAGCTTTTCGTATTTCAGCCCAAGGGTGAGGGCAATGTAGTTTGGGGAGTGACCCTCTAAAAACAGCCGATATATTTCCCTTACCGTTTCTGCGTCGGCGTTTGGCACAAGTATGCCCGCCTTCTCGTCGTAATCATAGCCGAAGGGTATTTTACCCCCTCCCATCCACAATCCACTCTTGACTCTTTCCTTCATTCCCATTCTCGTTCTTATTTTTATGGTCTCTCTTTCAAGCTGTGCAAACGCCGACAGTATACCAAGCATCGCCCTGCCGATAGGGGTGGAGGTGTCCATATTCTCGGTAAGTGAAACGAAGCCTACCCCATATTTGTTCAATACGTCCTCGATAATATACAGCGTGTCCTTCTGGCTACGGGACAGTCTGTCAAGCTTATAAACCACAACAACCGACAAAAGACCCTTTTCCGCTTCACTCAACATTCTTTTCAGGGCAGGGCGCTCCGTGTTGCTTCCGCTGAAGCCTGCATCTATAAAGAACTCACTATTCTCTATTTCCTTCGTGACGCACCAGGCAGACAGTAGCTTTTTCTGTGCTTCGATGGAATATCCCTCCTCTGCCTGACCCTCTGTGGATACCCTCACGTAAAGTGCCGCTTTTTCGGACATAAAAAATCACCTCACAAATACACTAATATATTACCCTTATCAAAAATTGTATAATCGGGTAAAATACGGGTGAATATAATGTGAGGTGATTTCGTTGAAGGTTGAAAGATTTATTAACGGTAAAAAAGCCACGAGGCAAGAATTGAAAAAGAAGAAAATAAAGCTTATTTTTCCAAAAAGCTGATGTAGTTTGTTGTTCCGCCCTCGCGCCAATCGGCAAAGGGGTCGGTGTATTCTTCTTTCTTTTCTATGGATTTACCGGGGATAAACCCAAGAGACATTATTCCGTATCGCAGGGCGTCGGGGGCGTGGGTCAGCTCGTGTGGCGTGTCGCTGACGTCCTCCGGCACCCTTGAATCAAAGGTAAGACGGGGCAGAGTACGGATTACGTTGGTGCAATTTTCAAAGAAAACCAGCCTTGCTTCGTTTATCGTTTTATCAAAAAGCAGTTCTCTTATCATTCGCCACCCCGTAATTCTTGCGTTGTTGGCAGGAGTCAGCCCTG
>JAZSLY010000177.1:0-23770 GCA_045535585.1 Eubacteriales bacterium | reverse complement strand
TTTGCCATCTTGGCGACTACGAGGCAACTGTTTTTTCCAAGCATTCTCACAACCGTGCCTACGGTGAGGCGTACGTAAACGGTGAAAGATTTGAAAAGCTTGCCGAGGGTGTTGGTACCTGCCGTGCGCTTAAGGTGCTTGGCGAAAAGTACGGCGTGGAGTTGCCTATATGTAACGCAGTTTACAGAATTTTATTCGAGGGCACAGACCCCCAGAAAACACTTAACGATTTGTTTTCAAGAAATATTAAGTCCGAGTTTTAACGTGCTTGAAAGGATATAACCAATGAGCTTAATTACCAAATTGTTCGGTACTCATAGTGAAAGAGAAGTAAAGAGGATAATGCCCGTGGTTGAAAAAATCGAGGCATTGTCGGATAAATACAGTCGGATGAGCGACGTGGAGCTTCAGGGGCAGACCGCCGTTTTTAAGGAAAGACTGAAAAGAGGGGAGACCCTTGACGACATTCTCCCCGAGGCGTTTGCCACGGTAAGAGAGGCGTCCGTCCGTGTGCTTGGAAAGCGTCACTACAAGGTACAGCTGATAGGCGGTATCGTTATTCATCAGGGTAGAATTGCCGAGATGAGAACGGGTGAGGGTAAGACCCTTGTGGCAACCCTGCCTGCATACCTCAACGCCCTGACGGGTAAGGGAGTGCATATCGTAACCGTCAACGACTATCTTGCAAAGCGAGACAGCGAATGGATGGGAAAGATATACAACTTCCTCGGAATGAGCGTTGGACTTATCGTTCACGATTTATCTAACGACGAGCGCAGACAGGCGTACCTTGCCGATATTACCTACGGTACCAATAACGAGTTTGGATTTGACTATCTTCGCGACCACCTTGTAAGCTATAAGGAGGAGATGGTACAGCGCCCCCACAATTTTGCTATCGTGGACGAGGTGGACTCTATTCTCATTGATGAAGCCCGTACTCCTCTTATCATTTCGGGACACGGAGACAAGTCCACAGAGCTTTACGATATCGTAAATTCCTTTGCAAGAGGGTTGAAATTCTACAAGATAAAGGAGTACAACGACAAGGAGATAGATGAGGCGCTTGACACAACCTACGACTATATAGTTGACGAAAAGGCAAACAGCGCCACCCTCACCTCAAAGGGTGTTGAGGCGGTGGAGGCACGCTTTAATATAGAAAACCTTGCCGACCCCGAAAACGCAACCCTTGCTCACCACGTAAATCAGGCTATCAAGGCTTGGGGTACTATGAAGAGGGACGTTGACTACGTTGTAAATGACAATCAGGTCATCATCGTCGATACCTTTACGGGTAGACTTATGCCCGGCAGACGTTATTCCGACGGTCTGCATCAGGCAATAGAGGCAAAGGAAAACGTAAAGGTGGAGAGGGAGTCAAAGACGCTTGCCACCATTACCTTCCAGAACTATTTCAGGCTTTACAAGAAGCTTTCGGGAATGACGGGTACGGCGCTGACCGAGGAGTCGGAGTTCCGTGAGATATACTCCCTTGACGTCATCGAAATTCCCACCAACAAGCCTATGATAAGACGGGATGCCGAGGATAAGGTATTCAAGAATAAAAATGGCAAGATGAACGCCATTGTGGAGCAGATAATCGAATGTCACGAGAAGGGACAGCCCATTCTTGTAGGCACAGTTTCTATTGACAAATCAGAGGAGCTTTCTGCAATGCTTACCCGCCGTGGAATAAAGCACAACGTGCTGAACGCAAAGTTCCACGAAAAAGAGGCGGAGATAGTTGCTCAGGCAGGTAAGCTTGGCGCAGTAACCATTTCCACCAATATGGCGGGCAGAGGTACAGACATTATGCTTGGCGGTAACCCCGAGTTTCTTGCCAAGAGCGCTTTGCGCCGTGAGGGCTTTGACGAGGCTCTTATCGCCACCGCCGACGGAGTAAACGAAACCGACGACGAGGAAATTGTAAAGGTAAGACAAAGATATACAGAGCTTGTGGCAAAGTTTGAGGAGGAAATCCGTCCCGAAGCCGAAAAGGTGCGCGAGGCAGGCGGTCTCTTTATCCTCGGTACAGAGCGTCACGAGTCGAGACGAATAGACAATCAGCTCAGAGGCCGTGCAGGCCGTCAGGGAGATGCAGGCGCATCCGCCTTCTACCTCTCTCTTGACGACGACCTGATGCGTCTTTTCGGCGGCGAAAGAATAGTGGGCGTGGTTGACCGTCTGGGACTTGAGGACAACGTTCCGATTGATGCAAAGCTTCTCTCAAACACTATCGAAAACGCACAGAAGCGCCTTGAGGGTCAGCACTTTTCAGCACGCCGTAACGTTTTGATGTACGATAACATTATGAGCGAGCAGAGAAACGTTATCTACAAGCAGAGACAGGACGTTCTCGACGGCGTTGACCTTAAAGATAAAATTCACAATATGATGCAAACTATGGTCTCCAATTACGTAGACCAATATATGCAGGGCGAGGATGCGGAGCTATGGAGACTTGACGAGCTCAGGCAGTCGTTTTACGGACTTCTCACCACCGACGAGGACTTTCGCGAGACGGGCGACGCCCTTGATGCGTTGAGCGCCAAGAAGGTGAAGAAGCTTTTACTTGACCGTGCGGAAGAGCTGTACGCCCGTCAGAGTGAGCTCTTCGGGGAAGAGAGAATGCGTGACCTCGAAAGAAAGATACTTTTGAGAAACGTAGATATCAAGTGGATGAACCACATTGATGCAATGGATGCTCTGCAAAGCAGTGTCAGACTTCAGGCATACGGCCACCGTGACCCCGTTACCGAATATAAGATCGTGGGCTCACAGATGTTCGAGGAAATGATAGAGGACATCAGAAACGATACCGTCCGTCAGCTTCTCACTATCCGTCCCTTGAACGAGGACACAAAGAGGGAAGCAGTAATCAAGATTACGGGTGCATCCCACGGAGGAGACGCATCTCCCCTTAAAAAAGCGCCCGTGAAAAAGAGCGCCGAGGAAAAGGTGGGAAGAAACGACCCCTGCCCCTGCGGAAGCGGATTGAAATATAAAAAGTGTTGCGGTAAAAACAAAGAAAGCGAACAGTAAGGAAGGGAGTGGAAAAGGATGAGACTAAGGCTGATCTTATGGGGATTTATATTTCTTTTGTCCCCCGACCTTTGTCAGATAGACCTTTTGCCCGATATTATCGGGTGGATACTCATCTATTTCTCCCTTTCTCCACTTGCCGATATTGAGGAAAGAGCAGGGGACGCACAGCGCAGTGTCAGGTGGCTGATACCCCTTTCGGCGCTAAAGCTAATTTTGTCCTTCTTTACCTTCAAACTTTCCACGGCAGACCTTCTTCTTGCCACCTTTTCGTATTCCATCGTAGAGCTGATTTTCGTCCTGCCCTTCCTGAAAAATCTTTTTATGGGGCTTGACTACGCGGCTATGAAGTCGGGGGTTACTGTAAACGCCGACCTTCTCAATAATGCAAGGTGGTACCTCTACGTATTCTTCGTGGTGAAAAGTGTCCTCGCGACCCTTCCCTCCACGGTATCTCTTTTCGACAGTAATATAACGGGCAACTATTCGGCAAGCACCTGGTTTCTTGACTTTGACTCCCTTTGGAGAATAGCCACCGTCTTTGCCTTTTTCATGTCGGTTGCAATATTTTTCGTAATGCTCTTTTTGCTTTTGCCAATTTTCAAAAGCCTTATAAAAAACGACGACCTCAACTCGTCCTTCAAGGCACTTTACAAAAGTCGTGTGCTTGACAATCCCGTAGTAATGCTTAATAAAAGTGTGTCGTCGGTAATCTTCCTTTTTTCTGCGGGCGTTTTGTTCTTCGTGGATTTCTATATGGACGGCATTGACATTCTGCCAACATTTATCGGCTTTTTGCTTATTGCAATAGGCGCTCTGCTTTCCGGAAAGAAGCTTTTGGTAAAATCTACCCCGCTCTTTATTACGAGCGCATTGGGCTTTGCGGTGTCTCTGTCTGCCTTCGTTTATCGCACGGTAGGACTTATACAAAACAAATTCGTTATGGATTACGCCTTTGAAAAAAGGCTTCTCACCCTGCCTCTTTCGACGGCGGTGGTGATATTTACCCTTCTCGTCTTTATTCTTCTGCCTCTCACGGCAGGAAGAATGAATACCCTTTTCACAAAGGACAAATTGATGGACAACGTCACCCTGTATATTGGTGGCGGCGTGATACTTGCGTTTTTCGCCTTCGTGTTATACGCATACCCGAAATACAATACCACCTTCACTCTTCCGTCAATTATTTTCACCCCCATTTTTTCGGCACTATTCATAAATTATCTCACAAGATTAAAGAAACAGATAAAAACGGACAATAAAGACTAAAAAAAGGAGAAAAAGACTTTGTGCGGCTTTGTAGGAATGTTTAAAAATACCTCTGTAACAGATGAGGAAAGGGCTGTCGTTACCAATATGTCAAGCGCCATTTCCCACAGAGGTCCTGATGAATCAAAGGCTCTTGACCTTGAATTTCTCTCTATTGCTTTTCGCAGACTCAGCATTATCGACCTTGAAAAAGGCAGTCAGCCGTTTTCGTACGGCGACAGATTTTGCGGAGTTTTCAACGGCGAAATCTATAACTATCGTGAGCTTCGCTCAGAGCTGATTGAAAAAGGCTACACCTTTGAAACCAACTCCGAAATAGAGGTAATGCTCACCCTCTTTTCCATAGAGGGCGAGAGCTTTATAAATAAGCTTCGGGGAATGTTTGCCTTTGCCTTTTACGATAAGGAGAAAAATACTCTCACGTTAGGCCGTGACCCATTTGGAATAAAGCCTCTTTACTATATGGAGCGTGAGGGGCGCGTATTCTTTGCTTCCGAGTCAAAGGCGCTCTACGTCGAGCCCTCTCTTGATAAGAGCCTCATTGACAAAGCTCAGCTCCAGCACTATATGACCTACCAGTATATTCCCGAGCCTGCAACTCTCCACCCCGAGATAAAAATTCTTCCCGCAGGTCACTATATGGTAATCGACTTTGCGTCACCCCGTGAGGTAAGAACGGAGCGCTACTACACCCCCACCTTCAAGCCAAGAAAATCGGATAACTTCGAGGCTCTTGCAGGAGAGGTGAGAGAGGTTGTCGAAAAATCCGTTGAAAGCCATATGCTCAGCGACGTTGACGTAGGCACCTTCCTGTCGGGCGGTATCGACTCTGCCGTTATAACCGCTCTCTCCAGCCGTATAAACCCAGGTATTAAGGCGTTTACGGTGGCTTTCGGTGTCAAGGAATATTCCGAGATAAACGAAGCCGAGGGAATAGCGTCACACCTTGACGTAGAGCATATCAAGCTTGTGGCAGGACTTGAGGACTTCAAGCGTGCCTTTGACCGTGTGGTCTACCACCTTGATTTCCCCGTTGCCGACCCCTCCACTATGGCTATATATCTCATCTGCGAGGAGGCGGCGCGTCACCTGAAGGTCGTGCTGTCCGGTGAGGGCTCGGACGAGCTTTTCGGCGGTTACAGAATTTACAACGAGACCAGAACCTCCTCCAAGCTGATGTCCCTGCCAAACGTTATAAAGTCACCGCTGAAATGGCTGTCACAGGTGCTTCCCGATAACGTTCGCGGTAAACAGCTTCTTTACCGAGGAACTACTCCTCTCTCCGAGAGATACGTTGGCAACGCCTTCATTTTCAAGGAGAAGGAAAAGGAAAAGCTTCTTAAAACCTACGACCCCTCGGTGCATTTTACCGATATAACCCGTCCTATCTACGAGGACGTGAAGAATATGTGCGGCATGACGCAGATGCAGTACGTGGATATGAACACCTGGTTAAGAGGCGATATTCTCGTCAAGGGCGACAGACTCAGTATGGCACACAGCCTTGAGGTTCGCGTGCCCTTCCTTGACCGCGAGGTTTTCGAGGTTGCCTCCCGCCTTGCCACCGAGGAAAAGCTCAGCCACAATACCACGAAATACATTTTCCGTTACGCCTTCCGTGACATAGTAAATGAGGAAACGGTAATGCGTCCCAAGCTTGGCTATCCCGTACCCGTAAGAGTATGGCTGAAAAACGAGCTTTATAGCTGGGCAAAGGATATTATCGAAAACTCGGGCGCCGACGAATATATCGACAAAAAAGAGGCACTACGTATGCTCGACGCTCATAGACGGGGCGACGAGGACAATTACCGCAAGCTCTGGGTAATACTTGTGTTCCTGCGCTGGCACACACTTTACACGAATAAATAAATATAAGGAGATGCAACGAGTTTGCATCTCCTTGATTTTTTGTCACTTTTATTCAAAAAACTACTTGCAATTATTCACAATGTAGTCTATAATTACCTTGTAATAAAAACTTTTCTTGAAAGGAAGTATTTACTATGCTGAAAAAGGAAAAAAACTACGAATTCAGAAAGCGAATGTCCATTGTTCACGAAGAGAATTTAAGGGACGAGAGCTTGATTCCCAACAGCGATGAGCTGGAAATAAAGGACGGCGCCAGAATCGTTATCCCAACCGATGCAGGAAAGGTTCTTAAAACCGTTGCATTCGATTTTTGCGATTACCTTTTGACGTCGATGAACGTGTCGGTTTCCGTGTTAAAGGGACTTGACAAGGCGATGGCAGGGGACATAGTTCTGGCAACAAGCGCACATACGGGCGAGGACCTTGGCGAGTTTGCAACCTACAAGGGCGTTCGTGCAAATATAACCGACAGACTTTCCGTTACGGGCTTTGACGAGAGGGGTATCGCCTTCGGTTTGTATTTCATAGAGGACCTGATGACCTTCAGAAAAGCTCCCTTTTTGAAGAAGGGTATTTTCGAGAAGAAGCCTATGTACTCTCCTCAAATGGTACATTCGGGCTACGGTCTTGACGAGTATCCCGAAGAGCATCTTGCAAATATTGCTCACGAGGGAAGAGACGCTATCCTCGTTTTCGTTAAGGACGTTGACATCACCCCCTACGGTTACCTTGACTTCAACGACCTTATCGAAAGAGCTGAGAAATACGGACTTGACGTTTACGCATACAGCTATTTACATAGTGACGTTCACCCCGATGCCAGCGGTGCAGAGGCATATTACGAGGCTTCCTACGGCAAGCTTTTCCAGAAGTGCCCCAAGCTTCGCGGTGTAACTCTCGTTGGAGAGTCGGTAGCATTTCCCAGCAAAGACCCTCACACGACCGGTCTTGCAAGATACGCACAGAGCCCCGACGGAATTCCCAACACGGCAATCGCTCCCGGTTGGTACCCTTGCTGTGACTTCCCCATATTCCTCAACCTTTTGAAGAAGATCATTTCCAAGTATAATCCCGATGCTGATATAGTATTCTGGACTTATAACTGGGGAAGAGTAGACGAGGAAGCCCGTGTAGCTCTTATCAAGGCTTTACCCGAGGGAATTACTCTTCAGGCTACCTTCGAAATGTTCCAGACCTACGACCTTGACGGCGTTATCGAGCCCCGTGCCGACTATACCGTGTCCTTTGAAGGCCCCGGTGAATACTTTGCCAGCGAAGCTAAGGCGGCGGCTGAACGCAACATCAAGCTTTACTCAATGACCAATACGGGCGGTCTCACCTGGGACTTCGGTGTAATCCCCTACGAGCCCTTCCCTTATCAGTGGATGAGAAGATACAAGAAGATGGAGGAATTCCACGATACCTGCGGACTTTGCGGTCTTATGGAGTCTCACCACTACGGCTTCTATCCCTCCTTTATCAGTAAGCTTTCCAAGTGGCTCTTCACCGAGCCCCGTGAAAATCCCGTTGAGATTTTACACAAGATCATCGGCAGTGAATTCGGATGCGAGAACGTAGAGAAGGTTGACCGCGCGCTCGACCTCTGGAGCGACGCTATCCGTCACTATACGCCCACCAACCCCGACCAGTACGGCGCGTTCAGAGTTGGTCCTTCATATCCTCTGATAATCGGCGGAAGCATCCGTATGAGAGCGGCATCCTACGCTATGTTCGGAAGCGGTATCTGCTCACCCGGCTACGGAGCGGATATGATGAACCCCAGACAGTCCTTCCCCTCACTTGCAGTACCCAAGGAGGTTGAGAGCCTGAAGGTTATGAGATCTCTTCTTAAAGAGGGTATCGACCTTATGGAAAGCGTTGAAAACAAGAACGACAAGCTTCTCAGGCTTATCAATATGGGACGCTTTATGCACAACTGTGTTACCACGGGTATCCACGCAAAAGAGATGTATATATACACCTCTCTCCTTCGCGTAACTACCGACAAGGCAGAGCTTCACCGTATCGCAGACGAAATGGAGACCATAGTAAGAAACGAGCTTGAAAACGCAAGAGATACCATTCCTTTGGTTGAGGTAGACTCACGACTCGGCTGGGAGCCTTCTATGGAGTATATGACCGACGTGGAGCATCTTGAATGGAAGATTCGCGCTCAGGAATACGCGCTTAACCACCAGTTCAAGAATTTGAGGCTTTGCATAGATAAATAATTAAAAAAATTGTGCTGTAAATTTTACAGCACAATTTTTTTAATTGAGAAGCGCCACGCCGATATTCAAATATCCCGCAAAGGTGACCCACAAAAGATAGGGGATATTGATAAGTGCCGCAAGAGGCGACGCCTTATAGAATGCCACTATCATGGCAAAGATAAGCGCCCACATAACCAATAGCCAGCCAAACGCAAAAAAGTACAGCGAAAAATTAAAGAACCATATACTCCAGAAGAAATTGAAAAAGAGCTGCATCCCAAATAGCAGTACGGCAGGCGCAATTACGGCGGTTCCCGCACCGCTTGTGAGTACCAGATACAAGGAATAGCCCATAACGAGATAGAGTATGGTCCATACGATAGGGAAGAGGATAGCGGGCGGTGAGAGGGGCGGTTGGTTGAGGCTTCCGAAATCCTTAAAGCCGTTCCTTGAAATAAATGCCGAAAGCCCGCCTACTGCAAGAGGAATGGCAAGGCAGATAAGAAACAGCTTTAAATTAAACTTTTTTTCAGACATAAAAAATCACTCCTTTTCATTACGTAGGGAATTGCATTAGATTTGACGTCGCCGTTTCGCTTTCTTAGAAGCATCAGGATAGGCGAGCTTTGCCTGCGGTGATAACCGCTTTTTCACTATTGTATGAACAAGGAGTGATTTTTATTACTGTTTACAAGGTATTAGCCTTTTTTTATTTTTTGAAGTGGCTTCTTGATTACGAAAGCCAGAATGATTACGATTACCGAGGAGGGAATCATATAAAGAGCGTTGTAAACCACGGAGTATACGAAGGGGTTTGCCAAAACAAGACTGGTGCCCGAAATGGCGGTGGGCTCAATTATTTTGTAGATAGTAACTCCGCTGATGAAATGTACTATAAATCGGGCGAAAGAGCCGACTACGGCGCCAAGCTCAAGACCGAATTTTCTGCCCTTGAAAAAGCCTGAAAGTCCAACTGCACCGTACGCCAGAACGTAGTCCAGAAGAATGGACAGAAGTCCCCAGCCTATTCCGCCTCCGATAAGGCATTTTATAAAGCCTACGCACAATCCCGAGGCGATACCCCAGCCAAGACCGTAAAGGTATCCCACCACGATTATGGGAAGCATTACGAGGTTGATAGAGCCACCCACGGCACCTATCTGAATTTCCACCCAGGTCAGCACTACCGCCATAGCTGAAAGCGCCGCGGTAGTAATCATTTTCGTTAATGTTTTTTGTTTCATTGAAAGTTTCTCCTGATTGCATTAAATTTTGTTTTGTGTTAACTTTTTGTTTTTTGTCGACAATATAAAACAAAAATCGCAAAGGGAAAAACCCTCTGCGAAAATACTCCATAAAAAACCTATGTTTCCTACGACGGCATTACCCGCATCAGGTTCATGGGTCAGGATAGCACATATCCCCTCTCAGCCCACTCTGGTGAGCTCCCCTTTGTTGTGTGTATTATAGCACTTTGGCATTCGTTTGTCAATACCAATTTAACAAAAAGGAGACGTAAAAAAAGTCCAGACCGTCAAAAACAAAAAAAGTATTATTTTTTCAGGCTTTTTGATAATTCCCACAATAGTTTTTTAGGTAAAAACTCAAAAATGAGTTTTGTGAAAAATATATTTGTTTTTGACTATGAACAAACCTCGCTACAGCGATAAGCTTTACCCTCGCACACTGCTCGGCTACGCTTCCTGCACGGCTTGAATTTTTGCTCGTTTCGCGAAATGCTTCACGGCAAAAATTCCCCGCTTGTACCGTACAATTGTACGGCGACGAGCTTCGGTTTGCTCATTCTGAAGCATTTTTTCCTATCTCCTTAAGAGTCAGGGGCTGTAAAAACTCTAACGCGTTTTTACAGCCCCAAATGATACCGACCCCGACGGAACAAAATTCACTTTTCTCGGTCTAAAGGATGATGCAGATAAGTCCGTTTGACCCCTCGTTTACTATCTTCTGGAGAGTTTCTCCTATTTTGCTTCTCGCGTCGGCAGGCATATGCTCAAGCTTGGAGTTAAGCCCCTCGTTCACAAGGCAATATAAGGACTTGCCGAACATATTGGACTCCCAAAGGGCGCGTGGATTTTCGCGGAACTCGTTCAAAAGGAACTTCACCATTTCCTCCGATTGCTTTTCACTGCCTACTATTGGGTTTATTTCGGTTTTTATCTTTGCCTTTATCATATGTATCGAGTCGGCGCACGCCTTCAGCTTTACTCCGTAGCCTCCCGATTGCTTGATTATCTCGGGCTCTTCAAGAACAAGGTCGTCGATGCCGGGAACTACGATGCCGTAGCCCGTCTCCTCGGCGGCGTCCAGCGCCTCCTTTATCCTCTCGTAACGTCTACCTGATTCGCCAAGCCTCTTTATAACGCTGAAAAGGTCTTTTTTACCTGAAATTTCGTAACCCGATGCCTTTCCGAGAGCCTTGTAAAATGCATTCTCGTCAACCGACACCTCGATGGTGCTTCTGCCGCTTCCAAGATCGGTGGAAACCACCCTCGCACCCGTTATGGCTTCACTCTCCGTCAGCGCCTCCACCGCCTGATGAAGCGACGCCACCGACGTGACGCTTGCGGCGCATTGATACATAGCGTCCTTCACGGCGCTCTTCAATTCGTCACCACCGTCAAGGGCAGTCAGCCAGTCGGGAGTTTTCACTCTCAGCTCGGTTACGGGGAACTCGAAGAGACAAAGCTCCAATATGTGCTCAATGTCCTCCACTCCCATTTCGGTACAGTTAACGAGAGCCACGGGGGCAGAATACTCCCTTTCCATATTCAGCGCCTCCTCTATGCTCTCGTCGCTGTCGGGGCGAGCCGAATTCAGCACTATTACAAAGGGCTTTTTCGATGCTTTCAGGTCGGCGATAACTCTCCTTTCGCTCTCCTTTAAGGCTTCCTTTGAAAGCGAGCCGAAGCTTGCGTCCCCCGTCACCATAACTCCTATGGTTGCGTGCTCGTCGATAACCTTACGGGTGCCTATCTCCGCTGCGGCTTCAAAGGGTAGCGGGGCGCTTGACCAAGGGGTCATAACCATTCGCTTTTCTCCGTTCTCCGTTAACCCCTCGGCGCCCTCTACTATGTAGCCCACACAGTCTATCATCTTCACGTTGAGCGAAACGCTGTCGCCCACCTTGATTTTTACGGAGTTTTCGGGAATGAATTTGGGCTCCGTGGTCATTACGGTTGCCCCTGCGGCACTTTGAGGCATTTCGTCCTGCGCTCTTTTCCGTTCACCTTCATTCTCTATTTCGGGCAGTACCAGCGTTTCCATAAATTTTTTGATGAAGGTGGACTTTCCTACTCTTACGGGACCCACCACGCCGATATATACGTCGCCGTTTGTACGCGCCTCAATATCCGAGTATATTTTTGTATTATTCATTTGTATTCCTCCGCTATCTTTTTTGTAAATGATTATGCGTCGAATGTAATAAATATGCAACAATTTCCGCTTTTTCAAAATTCAGGGAATAAAAAAACAATTATTTACAAAAAATGAGATATTTTTTTGAAAATATGCTTTTCAAATCGTCTTTTATATGATATAATTACATATAAGTTTTTTACATATGAAAAGGTGATTATATGAAATGTCCTCATTGTGGCTTTGAAGAAAGTAAGGTTCTTGACTCCCGTCCAACAGACGAGGGAGAGGCAATAAGACGCAGGCGTGAGTGTCTTTCGTGTCAGAAAAGGTTTACCACCTACGAGCGTCTTGAGGTGATGCCCATCGTGGTGGTTAAGAAGGATAAGTCGAGAGAGGCCTTTGACAGAAGCAAGATCATGAACGGAATGATCAGGGCTTGTGAGAAGAGACCCGTGTCAATGGCTGTAATTGAGAGGGCTGTATCCGATATTGAGGCAACCATAAATAACTCTCTTCAGGCAGAGGTCAACTCTACCTATATAGGCGAGCTGGTTATGGAGCAATTAAAGAACATTGACGAGGTGGCGTACGTTCGCTTCGCCTCGGTTTACCGACAGTTCAAGGACATAAATACCTTTATGGACGAATTGAAGCTTTTGTTGAAAAAATAGTCGAAAGGAATTGCGATGAAATCTTTATCTCAAGTTAAAGTATCAACAATCAGTTTTCTGCTGGCTCTTCTGATATCCCTTGCGGTGTTCGGAACTGCCGCATACTTTGCCATTTCGGGCTTATCGTATAACGACGAAGAGGAGAAAACACCCGACGGCGAAACCGTGGACGTAGGTGAAGAAAATCCCGACGTGGAAATAATTACCCCTGCCGACGCAGAGAGCCTGAAGGGCGAGAGCTTTACTCTCCTTGTTGCAGGCTACGATACACAGATGATAGGCTTTGACGCCATGGCGGTTATCGACGTCAACAAGGAAATGAACAAGGTATCCATATATCCCATAAACGTGGACACCAAGGTCTACGTGGGACACGGAGACTCCAACAATCTCAACCTGCCCATAGGTGAGCTTATCAAGTTCAAGGATATGCAGTACGTGCTGGATAAGTTCAACGCATCAACGGGCTTGAAGGTAGAATACTACGTAACCCTGACCGCTCAGGGCTTTATAGAGGCGTTTGACGCCTTCAACAAGAGCGGTGATTATACATACGTCGTACCCAAGGATATGGAGCACGTCTACGTCGAGGTGGCAGATGCCCCCGAAGCCGAGGAAGGCACCGACGTTTTCGAGACCATAGAGCAGGACGAGCGAGAGGCTCTTGAAAAATTTAATATAAGCTTTAAGAAGGGCGACAAGCTAACCTCGGGCATTGATATATACAATATGCTCAGATATAAGGGCGACTCCGACGCTGACCGTCTGACAAGACAGTCGGCTTTCGTCAAGGACGTGGTGACGAAAATAATTCCCAAGCGCTTTAAGGAGGGTAATCTTGAGGCAGTTCTTGATACCGCTAAGGCTCTCGTAAAGCTGAAGGATTCCATTTCAACCAACATCAGCACAGAGGTTTTCCTTACCGAAACCTTTGATTTAATAGGTGCTATTCCTTCCTTCTCAATGACTACCGTGAAGAAATATACTACGGGAATTACCAACTTTAAATAAACAGATAATGAGGTCAAAATGAAAAACAAGAAGTTAATAACGGGACTTACGGTGACGGCTCTTATAATAGCCCTGTCGGCAGGCTTCGTATGCACTACCGCAGGCGCTTCAAACAGCGACCCTCTCGTAACCCTGAGTTATTTGAATAATACCGTTATCCCCAAAATTACAGAGGACGTTAAAAACGCCGTGCTGGAAATCCTTCGCACAGAGGAGAAGACGGCAGAGGAGAACGGGGAAGAGACGGAGACTCCCACCGAAACTCCCACCGAGACTCCCGAAACACCTACCGAGACCCCCACGGAAGAGATTCCTGCCGAGGAAATTGACCTTTCGGCTTTAAAATATATGGTTGTCAGCCTTTCACAAGGTCAGAAGCTTATGGCAAAGGGTGCCGACACCGAGTCTACGGAGATTATTCTCCGCTCGGGTACAGCTACCGCCATATCTCCCTTTGCAGAGCAGGGCGTTGCAGACTTGACGGCGTCTGTTGAATTGTATAACGGTGACCCTCTCGTGAAGAACAACTATTGTATCATTCCCCGTGGAAGCGATGGCAGAGGCATTTGCGCCACAAGTGGCGTTGCATATATTCTGGTGAGAGGAGAATACGAAATTGTACAAGAATAAAAAAGCTATAAGAGTAATTGCCTTGATTTTGGCAATACTTATGGTTATTGGTCTGGCGGTTATTGCAATCGAGGCGCTTGCCGAGAGCGAAATCGTCGTAACCGAGACTATTCAAGAAAACATCGTCGGCGGAGAATTACTCTCCGCCGAAACTCTCCCGTCACCATTAGGTCCAAAAAAACCTGAAAGTTCGTCGGGAGAGTTTTCTTCTGATGAGGAAAACACAGATACACCCACAGATACACCCACAGAGACACCCACGGAGACACCCACGGAGACACCAACGGAAACACCAACGGATACGCCCACGGAGACACCAACGGAAACTCCCACGGAGACACCAACGGAAACTCCCACAGATACACCCACCGACACACCCACCGATACGCCGATAGAAGATACGGAGAACGTTCCGGAGGAGGTGCCCGTTCTTGACGTGACGTCTCTTTTGCCTCATATTGACGACGTGGGATTACCGATAAGAGTTGGTATATATTACATCTACGGCTCTAATAACTGTCTTGCGTTCAGTCACAACCTGGGCGGTGAAAAGGGCGTTGCCCTCTATGCCAAGTATCAGGGCGAGTACGTTTTTTACACGCTGACCGATAAGAAGGTCACCATTATGCGTGACTTCTCTGCAAAGCAGGACTCAAACGGGCTCTACTACCATACAACAAACGGAAACACTCACATAATCTATCATTGCATTACCTCTCTTCCCGTCCCCCACCACAAGCTTGAGGAGACAATGGAGAGCTACCGTAATATTTTGGGGGACGACACCCCCGTGTTCCCGCTATATCAGAAGGGTGAAGCGTATATTGCAGTAGGCACCTACGCCAACAAGGACGCCTCTGCCGCCGATTGCGAGAATATGAAAAACCTTCTGGGCGTGGATTTCGTTCCCCGCGTGCCCAACAATACCTCTCTCAGCGTTATTGAAACCAACGGAGGAAAAATCCTTTTCAAAATCGATACCACCGACCAACCGCTCCTTGTCAGACCTATGCAGGACGGCGAGGGGGTTCGTTATATCAAGACCGCCGTGGGAAATACCTATGACGGAACCTTTGAATATAAGGCAACCATCGACGGAATGTACCTTGTGAACATCCTCGATATTGAGGATTACATAAAAAGCGTTCTTCCCTACGAAATTATGGCGTCATGGCCTGACGAGTGCCTGAAGGCGTTTTCTATCATCGTGCGCTCGTATACCCTTTCAATGCTTGGCAGGTCACATAAAAATCAGGACTTTGATATGTGTGACGAAACGCACTGTCAGGCGTACCGCGGAAGAAACCGCTCCACCGTAAGAACGGATGCCGCCGTAGACGTTACCAAGGACGTGGTGCTTGCCCACGATTCGGAGATTTGCCAGACCTTCTACCACGCAATTTCGGGCGGTGTTACCGAGTCCTGCGAGCTTGTGTGGGGCGGAACGGGATATCCTTATCTTGTATCTCAAGAGGTGCCAAGCGAAAAGTATTGGAACTACACCAACGGAATATGGAAATTCGAGGTGGACGAAAAGGAGCTTTTTGAATACGTGCAGAATAACTCCACCGTAAAAAAATACGTAAAAGCACCCATAAAATCCATAAGGGTCTCCAAATACACCGACGCAGGCTATGCCTACGAGCTTGAAATCATCGACGAGTCGGGTGTGGTGTCTACCTTTACCAAGTGCGATAATATTAGAAGCATACTGACCAAATACGCCAAGAGTCCCTACCTTACCATAGGAAAGAGTGCCGAGATAACCGTGAATAACGGCGACGTTATGACTATCGACCCCTACAACGTGGTTACCACAGACGCAGCCGGCAACCCTCGTATGAGCACCCTTGCCATAGCATCGGGTGACACCCCTCTCGTTATCAGCGGAAACGGCGAGATAGCTCCCCTTGAAATGAATTTGGGTGACAAGTATATCATCTCGGGCAAGGGCTGGGGACACGGCGTGGGACTCAGCCAGTACGGTGCAAAGGATATGGCAGATGAGGGCTACAAGTGGCAGGAGATAGTAAAATTCTTCTTCCCGGGCACCTATCTTGCCAGCATTACAGACCTTTCCCGTGATATAGAAAGCGGTGAGCCGATACAAGAGATTGCAGAGGACGACACCGTTACAGAAGAGGATAAAGAGGACGGGACGGAGGACGACACCGACGGGGAAGCTTCTCAAAGAGTACCCTCCTTTTCCGCTACTTAATTGACAGACGAGGTGCAGAAAAATGCATATGGAAAGAAATTTTTGTTTTATGAGATTTCCCGAGGGCAAGTTCAGAGCGTTTACTTTAAGCTACGACGATGCCGTGAATACTGACCTGAGACTTATGGAAATTATGAGAAAAAACGGTATTAAGGGAACGTTTAACGTAAATTCAGGCGTATCAGCCGACCCTGCGGATAACGCTCCCCTTGACGCAAAGCCCTTTGCACGCCTTTCACTACCGCAGATTGCAGAATATTTTGGTGACTTCGAGGTGGCTACTCACTCAAGGACACATTCATTTTTCAAGGATATGCCCGACACCGCCGTTTTGTATGATATTATTTCCGACAGAGAGGTCTTTGAAAAAATGTTTTCAAAGAGGGTGCTGGGACACGCCCTTGCTAACGGAAGCTACAACAGTAAGACGGCAGAGCTTTTGCGCTCCTGCGGAATAATTTATTCAAGACACGTAAAGGGAACGGGGGATTTCGTCATCCCTGAGGATTGGCTTAACTATTACCCCACCACTCACCACAGCGGAAATCTTGACGAGCTTTACGAGCGCTTCTTTGATACTCCAAGGTCCTTTTACCGTTCTCCATATCTTTTCACGGTATGGGGGCATAGCTACGAATTTGAAAAGTGCGATAACTGGTCACTTATAGAAGATTTTCTTGAAAAAATGGGCGGTCACGACAACGTGTGGTACGCGCCCCTCGGTGAAATAGTTGAGTACACTAACGCCTACCGCTCACTTGTATTTTCTATGGACTCCTCCTTCGTTTATAACCCCACGTCTCTCGATATATGGGTTTCAACATGTCCCGGTGTAAACGAAGTCCCGATTATGATAATGTCGGGCGAAACTGTTAAATTGAGGTAGGAAATCTAAAATGTTAGAAAAGAAATACGTTATCGGTGTGGATTTCGGAACGCTTTCCGCCCGTGCCGTTGTTTTGGACGTGACGTCGGGAAGTGTTGTTTCGGAGAGCACCTCCCACTATGCGCATAAGGTTATGGACAAGGTTTTTCTGAACGGCGAGAAGCTCCCAGACGGCTTTGCTCTCCAGCACCCCCGTGACTACCTTGATTCCCTTGCCGAAAGCGTTGTCGGCGCTGTTAAGGCGTCGGGCGCTCACAAGGAGGAAATAGGCGGTATAGGCGTTGATTTCACCGCCTCCACCGTTCTTCCCATCTACGAGGACGGCACTCCTCTTGCCTTTGACGAGTGCTTTGGGGTCGAGCCTCACGCCTATGCAAAGCTGTGGAAGCATCACGGCGCGCAGAACGAAGCGGACGACTTTACCCGCGTTGCAAGAGAGAGGGGAGAGGCTTGGCTTGGCGTTTACGGAGGCACAGTGTCAAGCGAGCTTATGCTCCCGAAAATTTTGGAGACGGCAAGAAAAGCCCCCTCGGTATACGAAAAAGCGTGGCGCTTCGTTGAGGCAGGCGACTGGATAAATATGATTTTGACGGGCGTGGAAAGCCACGCCGCCGCTTTTGCAGGCTACAAGGCGTTCTGGGGGGAGGGCAGAGGCTTCCCCTCAAACGACTATTTTAAGGCGGTTGACCCACTCCTTGACGGCGTTATCGGCACCAAGGTGTCGGAAAATATTTCGGATATTTCAAAAAAGGCAGGTGCGCTTTCTCGAAAAGGTGCGGCTCTTCTGGGTCTTTTGGAGGGTACTCCCGTGGCGCTTGCCATGATAGACGCCCACGCCGCAATGCCTGCCGTAGGTGCTATCGACAAGGGCAGCCTTATGATGATTCTCGGCACCTCCGCCTGCTATATCGTCAATTCCGACGAGGAGAAAACGGTTGACGGAATTTTCGGCTATGCAAAGAACGCCGTAATAGACGGCAAGGTCACCTACGAGGCAGGTCAGGCGTGCTTCGGCGACGTTTTCGATTGGTATTCAAAGAATTGTATACCTGAAGCGTATACGGCAGAGGCACGCAAAACGGGAGTGTCAATCCTTGAGTATATAACGCAAAAGGCAGAGGGACTTGAGGCGGGGGAAAATTCCCTTATCGCGCTTGATTGGTTTAACGGAAACAGAAGCGTGCTTCTCAATTCCAGACTGTCGGGTATGATACTCGGTCTTACCCTTACCACCACACCTGAGGAGATTTACAGAGCCTTGATGGAGTCTGTCTCCTTCGGCGCAAGGCGCATTATAGAACAATTTGAAAGCTATGGCATTGAGGTTTCCTCTATTATTGCCTCCGGCGGAATAGCAGGAAAGAATACACTTCTTATGCAGATTATGTCCGACGTTCTCGGTCGGGAAATCAGGGTTGCCGATACCACTCAGGCAGGCGCTTTGGGAAGCGCTATATACGCCGCGGCGGCAGGAGGATTTTTTGAGGACGTCACCTCTGCATCAAAGGCTCTTTCTGTAAATGTATCAAGAGTCTATTCTCCAAAAGAGGAAAACAAAAAGGTATACGACAAATTATATGCCGAATACCTTCAGTTGCACGATTATTTCGGGCGTGAAAACGCCGTTATGTCTCGATTGAAATAACGTCGGTGACAAAGAGAGTTTTCCCTTCCACCCTGAATTTTACGTCGTAGCCGTAGATGCTCATACCGTAAATTCTCTCCCCGTCGTCCTGATAGGAGGGACGGGGGTCAAGGGACAGAAGTTTCAGGATGCCGTCCTTTCTTTCTCCTAACTTTTCTTGTAACGGCAAAGGGATTACTACCTCCAATTTATGCTCTGCTCCCAGCTCGGCAAAGCCGAACTTTGCATCGGGATGAGCGTCGGTAAAGGGGATATATGGCTTTATATCGTAAATTGGCGTTCCGTCCAGAATGTCTGCTCCCGATACCTTCAAGACGGGGGCGAGAGGGGAGGAGGTGTCAATTCCGATAAGCTTAAGAGAGGACAGAGCGAGAGCGTTGGGTCTGTTGGGCGAGCGCGTTGCAAAAACTCCCATACGCTTGTTTCCGCCAAGTCTCGGCGGACGCACCGTAGGGGTAAAGGGGGCGTCACGGAACTCGGTAAATTCCCATATGACCCATATATATGAAAAGTCTGCAAGTCCGCGTATTGCGTGGATATTTCTGTATTCGGGCTCGAAAACAATGTCGCATATTATATCTTCAACCATTCCGCTCTGCCTCGGAATTCCGAATTTGCTTGAATAAGGCGAACGGATCTTTGCAATTGGATGAATCGTTTTTGTCAAGAAAATCACTCCTTTACTTTATTATAACTCTACTTTTGATAAAACTCAATACAAAAAAAGAAAAAGGAAAACAAATGAAAGAAACAAATAGCTTCAAAAGGGGAATAATGGGTGGTCTGCCCATTTGTATGGGATATCTTGCCGTATCCTTTGCTTTTGGTATTTTCACGATACAAAGCGGATTTGAAATATGGCAGGCAGTTTTGATATCACTGACCAATCTTACCTCCGCAGGACAGCTGGCAGGCGTGCCTATTATTGCTGCAGGAGGCACTTTGGTGGAGCTTGCCATAACTCAGCTCGTTATAAATTCAAGGTACGCGCTGATGTCGGTCTCCCTTTCACAAAACCTTGGCCCGAGTATTACTATGCTGGACAGATTTATAATCTCCTTTGCAAATACCGACGAGGTCTTTGCTATTGCCGCCTCTAACAGAAACAAGGTGGGAAAATGGTATATGTACGGACTTATTATACCGCCTATCCTTGGTTGGACACTCGGCACGTTTCTCGGCGCAGTTGCAGGTGACGTCTTGCCCCAGAGCGTTTCGTCAGCCCTCAGCATCGCTATATACGGAATGTTCATCGCTATCGTCGTGCCACCGGCTAAAAAGGAGCGCTCAACGCTTTTCTGCGTTCTTTTGTCGGTAGTGCTCAGCCTTCTCTTTTACTACCTGCCCGTATTGAAAGACAATATTCCCTCTGGCTTTACGATAATTATCTGTGCAGTAGTGGCAAGCGCATTTATGGCGCTTGTGGCTCCTCTGCCCATTTCGGAGGCGCGTGATGAATAATTTCTTTATCTACCTTGCAACTATGGCAGGGGTTACCTATCTTGTGAGAATGCTTCCACTTGTGCTTGTGAAAAAGAAAATCAAAAACCGTTTTCTTATTTCCTTTCTCCACTACGTTCCATACTCCGTACTGACCGTAATGACTATTCCCGCAATTTTTTATGCCACCTCTTTTATACCTGCTCTGGCGGGCTTCACTACGGGACTTCTTCTTGCTTTCTTTGAAAAGCCTCTCGTGGTGGTTGCGGCGCTTTCATCGCTTATGGTATTCGTTACGGAATGTATTATAAGGTTTATTTAAAATGAACTGGCTCATAAAACTCATAAAAGACCTTTTTGAGTATTTGACTTCATTTCACAATATAACCTACTTTGACCTGCTTGACGAGTACGAGGACTACGTCAGAGGTGAGGACGTCAGCGTCAGGGACACTCTCGTGGGCGCTTTGCGAAACCGTGAGCAGTACGAGGTTAATTTAAGCAACAATTTTTATCATATCCCCAAGAGTCAGCTTGACCGTGACGACGTTGAGTACGTTGCGCTATATCGCTCAAAGGCAATTTTCGGCACAGATTCACCCGGCATTATTCATTACGGAAGGGTGAAGTCTTGCTCCCTTGTGAAAAGGTATGAAATAAAGGAGCTTGCAATGTCTTTTTCTCAGGACGAGGACTATTACCGCTTTGACGTAGAGGCGTGGCAGGAATTGAAAAACCGCGTTTTTGCAAGAGAGACGGGTCCCCACGCAATGCTCCTGACCAATCACTACCTTTTGGAGAACGCACGCTTCGTCAACGAATTGCTTATCGAAAGCAATGAGGAGTTTAAGCTCCACCTGGCGCTCCTTGACATTACGTCGGGCGTGTACGACGGCTTTTTCGTGGGCGACGTCAAGGTGCGCGCCTTGCACTCGAGAATAGTTATTATGACGCCAAAGGGTAAAAATTACGTTAGCATCAAGGAATATAAGCGCACTCCTCTTGCAACTTTGAAAAAGCTATATTCCCTCGTTTTCCCCTCCTGACAAACGAAAAATAAATGAAGGCATATAATACCATTGGATACCCGAGAGGGTATCCAAAAATATTTTCAGGAGGTATTATTTATGCCAACATTTACAAATCAGGCAACCCTGACGTATAACAACGTCACAACCAACTCCAATATCGTTACGGGTAATATTGTAGAAACCCTCAGCATGACGAAAGCGGCAGTTGTAGATACCTATTCGGGTGAGGACAGCATAACATACGTTGTCAACCTTGTGAATACGGGCACTACCGCCTTCACTAACCTGACGGTTACGGACGACCTCGGCGCTTATACCAACGGTGCATTGACCGTCGTTCCTCTTACCTACGTGGAGGGCTCTATGAACTATTACGTCAACGGCGTTTTACAGCCCGACCCCACGGTAACCGTGACGGACGGCATCTCTGTCTCGGGAATTACCGTTCCTGCCAGCGGAAATGCAATGCTCATTTACGAGGTTAGAACTAACGAATTCGCGCCTCTCGCCGACGGCACCTCTATCGTTAATACAGTAACTGCAACGGGCGCGGCTCTTGCACAGCCCCTTACCGCTACCGCTACTGTTACTCCCGTCACTCAGGCAAGTCTCTCTATCGTTAAGTCTCTTTCACCTTCAACGGTAGCTGAAAACGGAACGCTCACATACACCTTCGTTGTTCAGAACACGGGTAATACAGCCACCATTGCAACCGACAATATCGTGATTACCGATACCTTTAACCCCGTTCTCAACGACATTGTCGTTACCTACAATGGTACAACGCTCACCGAGGGCACGGACTACACCTACGAGAACGGCGTATTCACGCTTCTCAACGGCGTTATCTCCGTTCCTGCCGCAACCTATACTCAGGACCCTGCAACCGGCGTTATCGTTACGACTCCGGGCACGGCGGTGGTAACCGTTACAGGAACCGTATAATCAGAACTGTTTCCTTAAGTTATAGGGGCTGTATTTTACAGCCCCTTTTCTCTTGACGGGGAGGAGAAAATATATTATAATAGTTAAAAATATGGGAGAGGAAAGAAAAATGAAAAAGGACCGCTTATCGTCGCTTGACCTATTGCGCACCGTTGCCATAATATTCGTTATTATTCTGCATTCTATCAGCATCAGCGGAGCTTTGTCCCGTGACATTCTCACGCCCCGTTGGACGCTTTCCCTTTATTTAAGGCAGATATCCTATACCTGCGTGCCTCTCTTTATAATGCTGACGGGCTACCTACAAAGGAACAAAAGGCTGTCCATTTCTTACTATAAAGCTCTCATTCCGCTTTCGCTTTCCTATGCTATAATCAGCCTTCTTTCTCTTTTCGTCCGTGCATACTACGATAAAAGCATCGTCCTCACTCCCGTATACGTGATAGTTAAGCTCCTTGACTTCAGCGCTAACGAGTACGGCTGGTATTTTGAAATGTATATAGGACTGTTCTTGCTCATTCCGTTCCTCAATACTCTTTATTCCTCTATATCTACGAGGACGGGTAAGCTCACCCTCATTTTTACACTTTCCTTTCTTACTCTCACCGCAAAAACCGTGGTTGGCTTTTCTCCCTATTACGGAAGCGGAACTCTGGCACTTAATATAATCCCCGACTTTTTTGATAATCTGTACCCTGTAACCTACTACTATATAGGCGCGTTTTTCAGTGAATACAAGCCTTTTTCAAGCCTTGTTGGAGCAAAGAGGCTTTACCGCCTTTTGTTTCTCGTGCTTTCCCCTCTCATTCCCACCGCAATCTGTTATTATTATACCCGCGTGAGAGGCGCATACTCCTGGTATATGCTCAACGGAATGAACACCCTCACCGTTGCCCTCAGCGCCGTTTGCGTTTTCGCATTCTTCTACGACCTTGAGGTGAAGGGGGCTTTCACGAGGGGCGTGTTGAAGATACTTTCCGAGACTACCTTTGAGGTTTATCTCCTTTCCGCTATATTCGATTCCGTTCTCTATTGGAGACTCCACTATTCCGACGCAGTTGTGGCGGTTATAGTATATCTTGCATCCCTCGCTCTTGCCTGCCCTTTGCGCTACGCTCTTTTAAATCCCGTCTCCCGTCTTTTAAAGAAAAAAGAAATAAAAATTTAAAATTACTATTGCAATTTATCTTTCCTTATGCTACAATATTACAGTCGGATGTACCGACCTATCCCCGTGTAAACGCGGGGCGCGAAGAAGCTCTTCGCCTCGGAGACCTCACTCCGTGTAAAAATTAAAGGAATTATTCTATGCGGGTATGGCGGAATTGGCAGACGCGCTAGATTCAGGTTCTAGTGGAGGCAACTCTGTACAGGTTCAAGTCCTGCTACCCGCACCAGACAGTGAAAATCCGAACCTTTATCCTATAGGAGAAGGGTTCGGATTTTTAGCTATGCTTTGACGGCTCTTTGTAGGTAGTTGGGATAAGAGTTAAAACGGAATAGAATTAAAGCA
>JAZSLY010000010.1:0-4093 GCA_045535585.1 Eubacteriales bacterium | reverse complement strand
CGTTTTGAACGAGCGCATAAACTCATCGGGATCTCTGGTATTCTCATCCGATTCGAGAAGCTGAGCTATCCAACGAAGCTTTTCATCAATTTCAGCACCCGATTTGCTTCCTGACTTATATTTCCAATGCGCGGCAAGACCGTATTCAGCTTCCTCGTGCATCTGCGTTGTTCTTATCTGCACCTCGAAGGGAATACCGTATTTGCCGATAACGGTAGTGTGAATGGACTTATACATATTTGGCTTGGGGGTGGAAATATAGTCCTTGAATCTGCCAGGCACAGAATTGAACGTCTCGTGTATGATACCGAGAGCGGTGTAGCAGGTAAGCTCGTCGTCAACCAAGATTCTTACGGCGTAAAAGTCGTAGATTTCATCGAAATCCTTATTCTTGGTATACATTTTTTTATACATACTGTAAATGGATTTTACACGTCCCGAGATAGCATAGTGGATATTCTGCTCGTTCAGCTTATCCTCGATCATCTGTTGTGCTTTTTCAAGGAAATCTCGGTTTTGACCGTATTTCATTTCTATATTGGTTTTAACCTCGTGGTAGCCGACAGGGTCAAGGTACAGAAGGGCAAGCTTTTCAAGCTCCTGCTTGATTTTCTGCATACCAAGTCTATGCGCCACAGGGGCGTAAACGTGCATGGTTTCAAGAGCTATAAGTCTTTGCTTTTCTTCTGTGTGGGAAGAGAGCGTGCGCATATTGTGAAGTCTGTCGCAGAGCTTTATGAAAATAACACGGATGTCCTTTGACATAGCAAGGAACATTTTACGCAAATTTTCCATATGCTCTTCTTCTTTGTCCTCAAAGCGTATGGCAATTAGCTTTGTAAGACCGTCAACAAGCTCAGCTACGGTAGCACCGAATTTTGCCTTGATGTCCTCAACCGTCGCCTTGTCAGGTCGGTCCTCAACTGCGTCGTGAAGAAGGGCTGCACAAATAGAGTCTGTGTCAAGGTTGAGGGATGCAACGATTTCGGCAACGGCAAGGGGATGAGAAATAAATTCCTCACCCGATTTTCTGAACTGTCCCGCGTGCATTTCCTTGGCATATTCAAATGCACGCACTATTTTTTGTAAATCGTACTGTTGGTCGCTTGTACCAAGAGCAGATAAAAGGTTATAGCAATTAACGCTCATATAGGATCCTTTCAGTCACTTATCTTCGATAGAAGCCTTTTAATAGTAGGTGAATCGTCAAGATTTACCTTCTTTTGAGGCGGAATATGTTTTGTGTTGATAATCCTTGTTAAAGGGGAGTGGGTGCTTATAACGTCAATGATTCCCGTTTCAGAGAAAACGTCCATAATTATCATTACCTTATAGATGGGAAGGACGGCAGAATGAAGCTTCGCTGATTTTTTCACCAAATTCGGAATATGTATTTCAAGTCTGTCCTCATCGTTATTTGCAGACTCGATTATTCCCCTGAGGGTTGTAAAAATCTGGGCAAATTCACTTCTTGCGGGAATATCGTTTGCTCTCACTTTTCCGTTATCCGAGACGATTTCACTATATTTGTAAAGGTGTTGTGTTATGACGTCTTTTTCGCACTTTGCAGGGCGCAGGTCACGGACGATCATTTGCACGTTCTGCTGATTCTTAAAGTCGTTGACGTCAACGTTGAAGGCAACGTCAACGTTATCGCCAACAAGATAACGGAGTGATTTCGTAGCAACACCGAACAAAAGTCCCGTGTGGGTAACGTTGTTTTTCTTCAGAAAAATTTTGGTGTGCTTTCCGTCGCTGATTGGAATGATAGAAGTGATTTGCATATCAGAAACGGAAAAGAGGGGGACAGAATTGCCAAGTCCGAAGGGCTCGAGTCTGGAAAGCTCGGTTGCAAGAGGAATGGATACGTCACATGCATCAATCTCACAGTCGATTTCAATTGACTTTTGCTGTGAAACGAGGCTCAAAGAACGTGTGGCGTATGCGTTCATTCTTTCTCTGAATTCGGGTAGTTTCTCACGCTTAATCGACAGACCCGCCGCAAGCTCGTGACCCCCGAACTTTTCAAGCAAGTCCGAGCAGGACTCAAGGGCGCTGACGAGATTCATTCCCTTAACGCTTCTTGCCGAGCCTTTACCGAGGTCGGAATTTTTATTTCTGCCGTCCTCTTTAAAGGATATAAGCACCGATGGCAAATTATATTTTTCGGTAATTCTGGATGAAACGATACCTATTACGCCGTGATGCCATTCGTCGTCGTCAAGTATTAATACCTTGTCTTTTTCCGGGTCGCATTGAGAATTTATCTTCAAGATAGCTTTGTCTAAAATTTCACCCTCAATTATCTGTCGCTTTTTGTTCGTTTCTCCGAGCTTTTGTGCAAGATGGGTAGCCCTCTCGTAGCTGTCTGTCATAAATAGCTCAACGGCTATCTGCGAGCTTTCCATACGTCCGCAGGCGTTTATTCTTGGCGCCAGAACAAAGCCGACCGTAGTCGAGGTAATCTTTCTCTTTTTGCTTATGGTTGAGTCTTGACACGCCTCCTCAATAAGAGCGCACAAGCCTTTATTGCAGGTGGTTTTGATGTTATTCAGACCACTTGCTACGATAAGTCTGTTTTCGTCGGTAATCGGCATAACGTCGGCGATGGTACCGATTGCAACAAACTCGGAATAAAGCGGCAAAATATTGCTTAAAGCCTGCGACTTTGCAAACTTTTTCAAAATCATTTCAATGCCGCAAATAAACTTGAATACTACGCCCACGCCTGCCAGATCGGTGAAAGGATAATTACAGTCGTGCCGTTTCGGGTTGATAATCGCATCGGCGCACGGCAGAGTTTCCTGACATTCGTGGTGGTCGGTTACTATAACCCGCACGCCACTATCCGTTAGCCTTTTTATTTCGTCTACGGCAGTTATACCGGAATCTACGGTTATAACGAGCCTTGTGCCCGATTTAACGTAGTTGTCCAGCACGGTTGAATTAAGCCCGTAGCCGTCGTCGTCTCTTTTGGGAATATAGTATTCGCAAACGCCTCCGATGCTGGTCAGGTACTTCATAAGGACCACGACCGAGGTAACCCCGTCAACGTCGTAGTCGCCCCATATTAAAATTTTCTCTTTCTTGTTTATTGCGTCAATAACAACGTTTGCGCCCTTTTCAACGTCATTAAGAAGAAAAGGGGAGTGAAAGAGAGAAAAGTCCTTATTTAGAAAGGATGTAGAAGCATCAATCGACTTATATCCACGCTTAATCAAAAGCTTTGCAAGTATCTCGGAAACGCCAAGCTCCTTTGAGAGCTGAGCGACGAGAGAGTGGTCATATTCAGTTGTCAACCATATCTTGTCGATCATTCTAACGCCTCCAAATACTTATTTTATTAATTATACTATATTTTCAAGGTAATTACAAGGTTTTTATCTAAAAAAATCAATATGGCAAATTTATTGTAATCTATTGACATTTTTTTAAGATAATGTATAATTACTATTACAACTATTAAAAAACTCAGGAGGAAGTAAATGGCAGAAAACATCATTAATCTCAGCAATATTTCCGTTGCTTATGAAGGTGAAAAGGTTTTAAAAGATATAAATTTATATATAAGAGATAAGGAATTCGTGACTTTGCTCGGTCCTTCGGGTTGTGGTAAGACCACAACGCTGAGGATTATCGGCGGTTTTGTTGAGCCGAGTAACGGAGACGTATATTTCGACGGTAAGGTTATCAACGATCTTCCTCCTCACAAAAGACAGGTTAATACTGTCTTTCAGCGCTATGCGCTTTTCCCTCATCTCAACGTTTATGACAACATCGCATTTGGACTGAGAGTTCAGAAGATGGATGAAAAGGAAATAAAGCAGAGAGTAATGTCGATGCTGAAGCTGGTTAACCTCGAAGGATATCAGCGTCGCAGAATCAACGCCTTGTCGGGCGGTCAGCAGCAGAGAATTGCCATTGCAAGAGCTCTTGTAAACAGACCCCGCGTTCTTCTGCTTGACGAGCCTCTCGGTGCGCTTGACCTGCAGCTGAGAAAGGAAATGCAAATAGAGCTGAAGCGTATGCAGCAACAGCTTGATATTACCTTTATTTACGTGACTCACGACCAGGAGGAAGCCCTGACCATGTC
>JAZSLY010000148.1:0-9028 GCA_045535585.1 Eubacteriales bacterium | reverse complement strand
AGGCTCTTTGGGTTCACCCCAACATTTATTATAGAGCCATAAAAAATCCTATCACATCGTGGTGTGATAGGATTTTGACTATATTAACTTGATAATATTTTTATCAAACAGCTTTATAAGCAGAACGCCAAGTATAAGCCCTGCAAAGCCCTGAACTGCGTTAGAGGGGATATTTACAAGCGACGCACCAAAGCCGTACAAAAAGCCTTCAAAAACGTAGTAGCCGATTATCATAAAAGCTTCTGCCGCAAAGGCACCGATAATTCTTGAAGGGGTGTTTTTAATTCTTTTGTTAAGCGCTTTAAATATGTAAAATGCAATCAACGCCATTGTTCCTTTAATAATAAAGGTGGCGGGTGCATATGTGACATACCCTGAAAAGAGGTCTGCAAGAGCAGAGCCCATTCCTGCGGCAATAAATCCGTAGGTTGGAGACAGTAACCATCCCGCAAGTAGCACGACGCAGTCGCCGAGGTTGATATATCCTTTAAGTGGGGAGGGGATTTTAATTATCATCGTTGCAACGCAGCACAAGGCAGCGATTAGTGCCGCTTGCACTATTTTTTGAGTTCTCGTTCTCATTTTAACACCTTCTTTAATAAATTTACATATATATTATACCACCGAGCGAAAGCTATGTCAAATGTAATTTATTACGAAATACAATTCATAATTTTACAAAAAAATGGTGGTTTTTCTCAAAAAACTTGCGCTTTGCAAAAATATATGTTATAATGAGCCGTAAATAAAAATTGCCGACGGAAAGGGAAGTAAAAATGAGCATTTCAAGAAAGAGTGAAAGAGAAATAATAAAGAAGGTATCAGCCGAGAATGGCATAGCACAGTTTGACAAGGTTATAAATAAGGATAACGTGGTTGGTAAGGTAAGAATGTATGCCAAGGTCGTTTTGGAAATCGGTGCGTCGGTTGGCTATCACACCCACAACGGAGAAAGCGAGAGTTTTTATATTTTAAAGGGCACTGCAGAGTATAACGACGACGGCAATATCACCATTCTTCACGCGGGTGACTATACGAATACTTTAAGCGGTCATAGCCACGGAATTAAAAACGTCGGATACGATGCCCTTGAGTTTATGGCGCTTATCATTATGGATTAAAAATAACGTGATGGAAATCGATAAATTCGTTTTCCATCACGTTTTTTAACTTTTTCTGAATTCCTGCCGATATTCGCTTGGCGTCACGTTGCAATGCTTTTTGAATATCCTTGAAAAATAAGAGGTATCGAGAATTCCTACCTCTCGGGAAATTGCTTCAATCGACTTGTCCGTTCCTGCAAGCAAGCCCATTGCCTTATACATACGCATACGGTTGAGGTACGCCACGGGCGGAACGCCGTAGGCTTTGTGAAAGCGTTTGATGAAATAGGTTGGTTGCATATAGACAAGGGACGCAAGCGTCTCGGTCTTAATTGGCTTGTCTACGTTATTTAACATATATTCAACCACAGGTTTGAACACAAGGCTATCCTTACCGCTTTGCTTTTGTCGTTCCTCGGCGTATATTCGTATAATATTGATTATATTCGCACACCAACCGACGTCGTAAAGCGGATTTTTGAACATTTCTTTTCTGTGTGAGCTTTCAAATAGAGAGCTCATTTCTTCTTTGTTTGGGATATCAACCACAAAGCTTTGCTCGGTTAAACCCAAAACCTCCATAAGAGGCTCTCCGTTTGCCTCGGCAACAAAAGCCATTTCGTACATTGAAAAGCGCTCCGAGGCGTGTGTATAGGCACGCATTTTGCCACGGGGGAGGTATGCAAGCTGCCCGGGGCGTACGATGTAGCTTTGTGAATCTATGCTCAAAAAGCATTCTCCCTCCAGTACCCAGAAGAAGATGTCGTTTTCTCCTATATGTCCTACTGAATCTCCCTTCCAGACGATAGGCGGCACGTATAAGAACACACCCAACGGCTTAACGGAAAGCTCGTTGAGCGCAAATATCTGTTTATCCACGGATATTCTCCTCCATTTTTGTGCTATTATATATAAAATTATCCTATTAAACTAAAATATTGCCTATAATAAGCAATATGAAAAAATGAATATAGTGCAAAATAATCTTGAAAAACATAAATTTGTCACTTTACAAAGGTATCATATCACAATATAATAAAGGTGTCAATAAGTTTTTAGCACAAAGGAGCTGATTTATTTGAAAAAATATGTTCAGGTTGGTTGCGGTTACCGCGGTACCTACTCTTACAGTATACCCCTTGTAGAAACTTTTGCCGACGTTGCCGAGCTTTGCGGTGTTTACGATATCAACTACAAACGCACGGGGCTTGTCAACGAGCTTGCGGGTAAGGAAGTCCCGAGGTACGATGATTTTGATAAAATGCTTAAAGAGGTGAAACCCGACACCGTTATTGTAACCACGAAGGATTGCGTGCACGACGAATATATCGTCAAGGCGCTTCGTGCGGGATGTGACGTTATTTCGGAAAAGCCCTTGACCACCACCTTTGAGAAGGCGTTGGCAATTAAAAAAGCTGAGGAGGAGACGGGCAAGAAGGTAACCGTTACCTTTAACCTGCGTTTTCATCCTTTTTTCAAGAGAATTAAAGAAATAATTTCCTCCGGCGCTATCGGTAGAATTCTCAGCGTTCATTATGGATGGATGCTTGACACAAGCCACGGCGCAGATTATTTCAGGCGCTGGCACAGAATGAGAGAAAATTCAGGCTCTCTTCTCGTACATAAATCTACTCACCATTTTGATCTTGTTAATTGGTATCTTGAAGAGGATCCCGTTTCGGTAAACGCCTTTGGTACAAGAAGATTTTACGGACCTACGCGAGAAAACCGAGGGGAAAGGTGTCTTAACTGTCCTCACAAGAAGTCCTGCGAGTTTTATCTCGATATCGTTTCCCGTGATGATTTAAGGAAGGTTTATTACGAAAAGGAGGACGCCGACGGATATTTCCGTGACCGTTGCGTGTTCGCCGATGAAATCAATATAGAAGACAGCGTAAGCGTCAACGTTCAATATTCGGGCGGTGCAGTTATGAGCTACTCCCTTACGGCGCACTCTCCTTATGAAGGTGTAAACCTCGTTCTCAACGGAACAGAGGGAAGGATAGAGGTTAAAACAAGGTCGGGGTCGGCTCTTTCCTATAACGTAGAGAGCAAGCAGTCTATTACGGTATATAATAGACGGGGCGAGGTGATCGATATTAACGTTCCCCATCAATCATCCTCGGGACACGGAGGCGCAGACGACGAGCTTCGTGAAAGACTCTTTAGAAGCCCCAACGCTCCCGACCCGCTTCACCAAATGGCAGACACCCGTGCGGGAATGATGTCCATCGGTATAGGTATGGCGGCTAACCTTTCGATGAAGGAATCGAGAAGGGTAAATCTCTCCGAATTTTATAACTAAATATATATGAAAAGAAGGTAAACAAAAATGGAAATCAGAATTTGTAAAGACAGCGTAGAGCTTGGTAAAAGCGCGGCAAAGGAGACGGCTCTTGCCTTGAAGACGGCTATTGCAGAAAAAGGTAGCGCAAGAATAGTTCTTTCTACGGGAAAATCCCAGTTTGATACCCTGAAGGCATTGGTTGAAGAAGAGGGGATAAAGTGGGAGTGCGTGGAAATGTTCCACCTTGACGAGTACGTAGACCTGCCAGAAACACACGGTGCATCCTTTAGAAAGTATTTAAAGGAGCGCTTTGTGGCGAAGGTAGGATGTCTTAAAGCGGCGCATTTCGTTGACGGAACAAAGGAGTGTATTGCAAGACTCACCGAGGAGATAAGAAAAGCGCCTATTGATATAGGCTTGATAGGTATTGGAGAAAACGGTCATATCGCCTTTAACGACCCGCCTGCAGACTTTGACACAAAGGAAGCGTATATAATAGTTAATTTGAACGACCGTTGCAAGCAACAGCAGATGGGTGAGGGATGGTTTGCTACAGTTGACGACGTTCCGAAGCAGGCAGTTTCTATGACTGCATATCAGATTATGCAATGCAAGAAGATTATTTCCTGCGTGCCCTACAAGGTAAAAGCAGAGGCGGTTGAAAACACTGTAAAGGCAAAAGAGGTTACAAATCTCGTTCCCGCAACGCTTTTGAAAACACATCCCGATTTCATTCTCTATCTTGATGAGGACAGTGCATCAGGCATTTCAGGTGGAAATATAAATAATTTCCCGACGGTATAAAAGTTTCAATCGCGCTTTGCGTATTCCTTAGGTGTGCAGCCAAATTCGGAGTAAAAAATGCGGTAAAAGCTTCGCATAGACGTAAATCCGCTTTCTAACGCACAGTAGGTTATACTGTTTTTTCCCTCCTTCATTAGCATAATTGCTTTTTTAAGCCTTATGAGCTTAAGATACTTATTAAAGGTTACGTTAAAACGCGCTTTAAAATAACGGGAAATGTAGCTTCTGCTGTATCCAAAGTGGGCGGAGAGACTGTCCAGCGAAAGCTCCGACGAATAATTCTCGTTAATGTAAAATAAGATACGCGACGAAAGAGCCGAATCAAGCGGCTCTTTTGTTTTTTCAAAGCACAAAGCGTCCATGACGATACCAAGTATAATGTAAATATATCCGTCACGCTTTATTTTGTTTATTCCTTCTTTTGTCAATTCTCTTGCATAACTTCGTATCTTTTCCACAGTACCCTTGTCGGTGATGAAGGGATTTACGGCACGTTTGTCCTTTGTTTCGTTGACAAACTCTTCGCAAAATTTTGTCGGGATTATCAAAGCGCCTGACCGTCATTGTAGGCGTTGTCTTTGGCGAAGAGAGTATTCGTATCTATCATCTTATCGGATTTCCTCTCATATTTGCCAGAATGATTGGTGTTAGTGCAATAACGATAATGAAGGACAAGAAGAAGCTTGAGGGGGATAAAGTAAAATAAAGTTACCGAAGAACTAAAAAAGGACAGAGAATTTACGTTCTCTGTCCTTTTTGTCGTTAGGCATAATGTTTGATTAAATTTTTACATATACTTATCAATATCAATTTCAAAGAGGTCTGCAAGATATCTTACGGTGTCGTTGGAGAAGTTATTGATAATCGTTTGCGGGAAGTCCTCTCGGTCGGATTCGGACATAGCGTTATAACGGGTTCTTGCCGTAGTTATCTGTGCCGAGTATTCGGGAGTATCAAAGAGATACTGTCTCGTTACCTCAATTCCCGCCTTGGCGTCGCCGAGAGCAGAGCTAATAGCGCTGATAACGGGACTGAGAACGCTTTTCTCCGTTCTTGAGAAGCCTACGCCAAGAGGCTCGTCGTATTCGTCAAGTATGGTCTGGAATTCGGAAATAATCGTTCTGTTATCTAACCATACCGCCGACAGCGAAGACGGCGTCAGGTCGCAATACCTTTCCGTTCCGACGATTACAGAGCCGAGAGCCCATCCATTGAAGAACACGTATTGCTCTTTCGAAAATCCACTCTTTGGCAGAGCAGAGGAGAGGGTGGTGTAATATCCCACCTTAACCGTGGCAGGCTTCGTACCCGTAACTCCGTCACCGTAATCAAGAGATATTGTGTATTGCTTTTCGGTGGAGGTAAATTTAGGATAGATAGAAAGGTCGGAGGTTACGTAGTCGCTTGATTTATCCCAGCCCGAGAAGGTGTAGGAATAAGCGGGGGTAGACGCCTTTGTGGGAATAGCACTCGGTGTTGCTACACTACCGCCGTAGAGTACCGACTCCTCCTTATAAAGCACGCTTCCGTCGCCGTCAAAGAAGGTTACCGTATAGGTATCTATCCACTTTGCCGTGAGGGAGGTTGCCTTCAGGTCGCAATACCTCTGTGACGAAATGGGCGTCGTTCCGTAGTACCAGTTGTCAAAAATCTTTTTGCCGTTGGTGAAGTCCGTCGTTGGAAGAAGGTCTGCGTATTCCTGATTATAGGCAAGGCTGATTTTCTTGGGATTCGTGCCTATGCTGGTGGTGCCGTAATTCAAGGTAACGGTATAAAGCCTTTCCGTTTTTGCAAAAGTGGGATAGATATCAAGGTTGCCCGTGACGTTCGCATAGCTCTTATCCCAACCCGTAAAGCTTGTGTATACCCACTCATCATCCTGCGCCTTCGTAGGAGTAGTTGTGGGAGCTGTGGCACTTTCGCCGTACTTAACGCTTTGGGTGCTTAAAACACTTCCGTTGCCGTTGTAGAAGGTAACGGTGAAGGTGTCCACCCACTTAGCCGAAAGTGTTTTTGAGGAAAGGTCAGCGTAGCTTTCGGTGTCGATAAGCTCACCTCCAAGATACCAGCCTGCAAAGAACTTACTTCCGTTGGCAAAGCCGGACGTAGGAAGCTTTGCGCCGATTTGCTCGTTGTAGGTAACGCTGATAGTGGAGGGCATAGTGCCCGTTGTGCCGCTTCCGTAGTTTAACGAAATAGTGTAGGTTCTTGCACTCTTGTTGAAGGTGGGATAAACGTTAAGATTTGACTTAACGCTTGAGTATCCTCTGTCCCAGCCTGCAAAGCTTGTATAAATCCACTCGTTGTCCATTGCCTTTGTAGGCGTAGTGGTGGGGGGTGTCGCAGAATTGCCTTCTATAACGTATTCACTCTTCATAACCGAGCCGTCTCCATTGTAGAATTTTACCTCAAAGGTGTCAAGCCAGCCTGCAGTAAGAGTAGAGGAGGAGAGGTCACAGTAGCGCTCGGTGGTTATTTTCTTGTTTCCGTCGTACCATCCGTCAAACACCTTACTTCCGCAAGTGAAGCCCGACTTGGGAAGCTTTGAAAGAATAGCTTCCGTGTAGGCTACAGATATGCTTGCAGGCTTGGTGCCCGTAGTACCGCTTCCGTAATTCAGAGAAACCGTATAAACTCTTTTCTCTTTGTCGAATACGGGTTTGACCTCAAGGTGAGATTTAACCTTTGAAAAGCTCTTGTCCCAGCCCGTGAATTCGTAGGTGTACTCATTGTCCTGCGCCTTCTTCGGCGTTGAAGTGGGTGCAGTTGCGGCGCTTCCGCTATTTACAACCTGCGTTTTCATAATCGAGCCGTCGCCGTCGTAGAATACAACGGAATAGGTGATATATTGCCATTTTGCCACAAGGGTGGTAGAGGAAAGGTCACAGTAGCGCTCGGTATCAATCTTTTCGTTGCCGTCGTACCAGCCGAGGAAAATCTTATCCTCGTGGGTGAGGTCAAGAGGAAGCTTCGGGAAGATGCTCTCGTTATAAGTCAGAGTAATAAACGGAAGCTTTGTTCCCGAAACGTTTTCGCTGTCGTAATTGAGCACAACGGAATATTTTCTTTCGGTCTTGTTAAAGAGGGGATAAATATTAAGGTTGCTCGTAACGCTCGTATAGCTCTTGTCCCAACCGATAAAGTCGGTGTAGACGTATTCGTTATCCTGCGCCTTCGTGGGCGTGGTTGATGGGGGTGTGGCACTTCCGCCGTATCTTACGCTTTGCGAGGACAGAACGTTTCCGTCTCCGTTGTAGAATTTTACGGTAAAGGTGTCAACCCATTTTGCACTCAGGGAAGAAGCTAAAACGTCGCTGTATTTCTCGGTATCAATCAGCTCGTTTCCTGCATACCAGCCCGCAAAGAATTTATCGCCGTTTGCAAAGCCCGAGGTTGGAAGCTTTGGCAAAATTGCTTCGTTGTAGGTTACGGTAATGCTTGCAGGCTTGGTGCCCGTAGTACCGCTGCCGTAATTTAAGGTGATAGTATACTTTCTCGCCGTTTTGCTGAAAACGGGATAAACGTTGAGGTTACCCGTTACGTTTGAAAAGCTCTTGTCCCAGCCCGTGAAGGTGTAGGTGTATTCATTGTCCTCTGCCTTCGTTGCGTTTGCAGGGGCTGTTGCGGCAGTTCCGCTGATAACCTCCTTGGTGCTCATAACCGAGCCATCACCGTTGTAGAATACTACGGTATAAACAATGTTTTCCCACTTTGCAGTTATCGTGGAGGAGGTGAGGTCGGAATATTTTTCTGTATCAATCTTTTCGTTACCTATATACCAGCCAAGGAAGGTCTTGTGCGCGTGGTAGAGGGTAGAGGGAAGCTTCGGAAGAACTGCTTCGTTGTAGGTGAGCTGAATGGTTGAGGGCATAACGCTTGCGCTGCCGCCACCGTAATTCAGGGTCACCGTGTACTGTCTTGCAGTTTTGTTGAAGGTGGGATAAATATCAAGGTTTGCTTCCACGTTGGTATAGCTCTTGTCCCAACCTGTGAAGGTGGTATAGATCCACTCGTTATCCTGCGCCTTCGTAGGAGTTGCTGTGGGAGGTGTGGCGCTTTCGCCATACTTCACGCTTTGCGTACTCAACACGGCTCCGTTTCCGTTGTAGAACTTAACGGTAAATGTATTTACCCACTTTGCAGTAAGAGTGGTTGTGGTGAGGTCGGAATATTTTTCCGTGTCGATAAGCTCGTTTCCTGCATACCAGCCTGCAAAGAACTTATCGCCGTTTGTAAAGCCCGTCAAGGGAAGCTTGTTAACTAAAAGCTCGTTGTAGGTCAGGGAAACGGAAGCAGGCTTCGTGCCCGTAGTGCCTACACCGTAATTCAGGTTAACGACGTAGGTTCTCACCTTTGAATCGTATACGGGATAGATATCAAGGTTAGCTCTTACGTTTGTGTAGCTCTTGTTCCATTCCTTGAAGGTGTAGGTATATTCGTTTGTTTCGGCTTTCGCAGGAGATTTAGGCGCCGTAGCCGACTTTCCGCTGACTATTTCCTGAGTGCTGATAACACCGCCGTCGGCGTTGTAGAACTTAACCGTGTAGGTTATATCCTGCCACTTTGCAACGATATTTGCGGACGAAAGGTCACAGTATTTTTCGTTGTCAATCAGCTCGTTTCCTACGTACCAGCCCACGAAATATTTGTGCTCGTGAGTAAGGTCGGTAGGAAGGGCAGAGGAGACGAGGTCGTTATAGCCCAGCGTGATGCTTTCGGGCTTCGTACCGATAACACCGTCGCCGTAGGTAAGAGTAACGGTATAGGTGCGTTTTTTCTTTTCAAATACGGGATGTATATCAAGGTTTGCTTCCACGTTGGTATAGCTCTTGTC
>JAZSLY010000137.1:0-3777 GCA_045535585.1 Eubacteriales bacterium | reverse complement strand
CAACTACCACTGCCAAAACAGTGCTGAAAAACTTCAAATTTCCGCGTTTCAGCCGCTTGAAGTTCATCTGCTCCTTTAATTGCATCATTACAAGAATGTAGAGGCTTTTCATACCTTCGCCGCCTCCACATCTTCCTCCGCCTCAGGTGCGGCCTCAACGTATGGAACGTGCTCATCGTCACCGCTGTAAATTATATCAAGATAATACTGTTCAAGCTCAATTCCTTGATCATTAAGGTCCTTCATGGAAGTATAAGCGCGAAGCTGACCCTTCTTTATGATAGCGATCTTATCGCAGAGCTTTTCTACAACGTCGATAATATGAGAGCTGAAGAATACGATGTTGCCCTTTGCGGCGTGCTCCTTCATACACTCCTTAACCTCGTGAATACTGGTGGGGTCAAGACCGGTAAGAGGCTCGTCGAGGATCCACACCTTAGGATTGTGCACGAGAGCAGACATAATGGTTATCTTCTGCTTCATACCGTGGGAGTAGGTCTTCATTTGGTTGTCAAATGCGCCGGTCAACTGGAAAAGATCAACGTATTTATCAATAAACGCATCTCTATCCTCGCGGCTTACGCCAAACAGGTCGGCAATATAGTTTATGTATTCTCTTCCCGTCAGGTTCTCGTAAAGTGCATAGTGGTCGGGCACGAACGCGGTGTTCATCTTTGCCGCAACCGCCTGCTTTTCTACGTCAAATCCGCAGATCTCGATATTTCCGGAGGTTATAGTCTGTATTCCTACCATACTCTTAATAATAGTAGACTTACCTGCACCGTTAGGGCCCAAGAATCCGAATATCTCGCCACCCTTTACTTCAAAGGAAACGTCTTTTACAGAGTAGTGCTTGTTGCTTCCGTATCTCTTGGAGAAATTACGGATAACCAAGCTGGGAGAGGTATCTCCGCTTATAGATTCGGTTACAGGCTTATTGCCCAAATATTTCTTAAGATCCTTTTTCATTCTCTTATAATCCTTTGCTCTATTTCTCTTATCCTCTTCTGCGTCCAAAGCTGAAAACAGAAGCACGTACAAAAACCAAACGCCCACGGAAAACAAAATGTAAGCCAATATGAAGATCGTCTGGTATACGGGATAGAAGACCAGCTCATATCCCTGGAAATTGACCGTCCAGATAATGTCTTGTGTTTTCTCTGCCCAGCTTCCCAGCGAGGAAACGATAAAGTCACCGTTTATGAAGAAATAGTCGTATTCCTTTCCAAATCGCTGAGTCATATACGCGTTGGTAAACAGCATCGTGGTGAAATACGCCACAAGCGCTACAACCGCATATACCCACTCCTTGAATTTCGGTCTTTTGAATACCTTCAATGAAACCATAAGAACGGGCATAAAGAACGCCGCATAGTGATTGATCCAGAAGGAGATTCTTTCGGTTCCGATAGCGTTTACTCCAGCAAAGTTTTCGGGCATCACCATCGCAAACACAGATCCCAGAACGTTGATGAACAAGCAGAAATTGAAAAGCCTCTTCATATTGAACACCAAGCACAAGGGATAGAGTATCATCGCCATATTACAAAGGTGCAAGGGCCAATCGGGAGCAGCTGACAAGAAATCAATTGGCCAAGTGAGAGGTCCGCTTACTCCAAGGAGCTGATGGTAGTTCCAAGCGCTCATATACGTCCACAAAATCGCCAATGACATATAGGTCAAAATCATTTTATTGACCTGAATCGGCTTGTTTTTAAGAAGTTGGAATATAATTATCGGAACAATTACCGCTCCGTACAGCACGTATCTATGCTCAACGGTCAGATCAAAGAGCTTTATGGAAGGATCTACCGCAACGAAGAAAGCCTGAGGGATATTGGAGGGCATAATTGCCAGTACTGCAAAAAAGAGTCCGTATATCCAGTTTCCAAAATCCGCAAGCTTGCGAGGAAGCTCAAATCTGCCCTCTGCGATTATGTTACCTATCGCCAGTGCAATACCAACGCCTATCTCTGCCGCGATTATCCAATAGCGGACAGATGAGGTGGCAAAGGCTTCTCTTCCCAAAAGCGCAATTCCATAAGTTTCGTAAAAAATCAAAATTGCCGCATATACCGGTAAAGAAAACAGATTGACAATTCTACGTAACGTCTTAAAATTGAAAAACGTGCTCAAAACGGTGGTAAGCATAGCGGCATACGATAACCAAACCAGAATAATAGCAAACGCTGTGAGTCCCGGATTAGGTCCGTCTACGTTGAAGGGGGATGAAGCATGGTCGAGTCCCGCAACGTAATAAATCGCAGTTTGCAAATAGGTGTGTCTCAAAAAGGCAGTAACGAAAAGCACCGCCGCAAGCGGCTTGAGAACTTTAGATAAGATGCCATTTTTAGATTTGAATTTCAGCAGCGTGAAAACGCCAACCAATACAGCGGCAATCAGTAATGCTACCGCTACGGACAGCAAAGAAGTCATCAATAAAACCTCTCATTCGAATTATTTTTTACATTTACAGCCGACACGCTACATGCAAAATCGGCTATAACGAAATGATAAATATAGTAATCTGACAAGCCTTGTACCCATTTTTTGTCGACAAAAAAGCGCAAAGGCTATTCAACATACATGTAATTATACCACTTTTCGACAAAAATGTCAACAATGTAACTGTTTCCATTTTTGTTGCATTTGACCAATGCGATTCCCGTTCATTGTGCAACTTCGCCAATAAAACCCCCTCAAAACGCATTTTTCGGTCATTTTTCCTTAATAATATTGTTGTTTTCCGTCAACAATATTAATGTTTTCTAATGTTTTTCAACAAATTCAAAGCAATTAATGAGCATTTACGGCATTTTTTGACACTGCCAAACTTTTTCTACATATTTTATAATGATTTAGCAAAAAATTATTATCTGCCGGCAAAAAACCTACACTATAAGTATAAATTTACATAAAAACCCAAAAATCCGTGATAAATAGGCAAAAACGCGCCGCTAAATTTTAAAAAAGTCTTGACAAACCCTTGCCGTGATGATATACTATCATTACAATTTTAAACACTATGACCGAAAATAGTAAGAAGACCGTCCGAAAACAGAAAGCTGCCGGTTGATGAGAGGCGCGCAAGGATACTTCCGAATACATTCGCGAGTGCTGCTCCGAAGTCCCCACGGGATGCGTAGGCGGCGGCGGGATTGACCGTTACATCAAGCGGCTCTATTTGGAGCTTTAAGGCTTATCGGGTGACCGATAAGTAAATCGAGGTGGTACCACGCGGCACTCGTGCCTGTCGTCCTTGCTTTTTGGCAAGGGCTTTTTGTTTTTTCTCGTGAATTGAGAAATATTAAAACGTTAAAAATTTAAGTAATATATAAACCGAGAGCTTGAACCCCGGGATAAAACAAGCCCATTTCCAATTGGAAAATGGATGCGCCACCAAACTATCCTTGGGGAAGCTTTTTGGGTACCTTTTTCTCGAAAAGGGTACGGAAAGGAAATTATGCAGATTTATGAAGAACTCGTTGCCCGCGGTCTTATCGCGCAGGTAACAAACGAAGAAGAAATTAAGAAGCTTGTAAACGAAGGCAAGGCGACCTTCTACATCGGCTTCGACCCCACCGCGGATTCCCTCCACGTAGGTCACTTTATGGCGCTCTGCCTTATGAAAAGACTTCAGATGGCAGGAAACAAGCCTATCGCACTCATAGGCGGCGGCACTGCTATGGTACGCGACCCCTCCGGCAGAACCGATATGCGCTCTATGATGACCCGCGAAACAATTGAGCACAACTGCGACTGCTTCAAGAAGCAGAT
>JAZSLY010000153.1:0-16322 GCA_045535585.1 Eubacteriales bacterium | reverse complement strand
GGAGGGAGCTGGATTTTGCGTAGCAAAAGACTGAGGGAGAGCGCGTGACAATAAAATCCGCGCAAATTGCAAGTCACGCGGGCTCCTTCCACCACTTCGTGGTCCCCCTTCCTCCCGGAGGAAGGCTTTTGCGAGTCATTCCTCTGCGGATAGTGGGTTTGGGCTTCTGCCCGATGGTGCGTGGATTGCCACGCGCTATGCTTGCCCCAGAGACAAACATTGGGAAGGAAAAATGAGAGTTCAACCTGTGTTAGAAAAATTCTCTCCAAACGAGTTATTGTTTTCAAAAATAAATGTGCTATAATAGTAGTAGGATAAGCGCTGATCCAAAACATTTTGGAGGAACAACAATGATTAAACTTGGAGAAAAAATAAAATTATTAAGAAAACAGAAAAACATATCCCAAGAGGTTTTTTCTAACTATCTTGGTGTGTCCTTTCAAGCAGTTTCAAAATGGGAAAACGGTAACACAATGCCGGACGTGACGATGATACCCGCAATTGCTTCATTTTTCGGTGTTTCCACAGATGAGCTTTTTGATTTTAATCTTTATGAGATTGAAAATAATGTTGAAGCAATTGTAGATGAGTACAGTAAATATTGGGATAAAGATAGGCATAAATGTGAGCAGATTCTCCGGGAAGGACTAAAAAAGTATCCGGGAAACGACATCTTACTTGATTGCTTAACAGACGTTCTTTGCGAGCTGGGGCGAAACGATGAGGTGATCACGATTGGAAAATCTCTCGTGGAAAGCACCAAACATGATGATCTGCGTTTTGATGCGTATCGTTCGATGGCAGAGGCAAACAAAGCGAAGGGGGAATATCAGTTGGCTAAGGATGCCCTTGAGCATATCCCCGAAATCTATTTTACAAAATTGGGCGTAGCAGCGCAGCTTCTTGAAGGCGAGGAAATGTATGAGGCGGCACAAAAACAGAAGAATATTTCTGCACGAGATTTAGTCGATATGCTTATCATTATCGGTAAGTACTTAAAAGAAAATGGAGAAATTGAAAAAGCCCACTCCCAATTTGTAATCGCACAAAAAGTTATGAATGCATTTTCTGATGATTTTATTGAAACAAAATACTTTAAGGCAAGAGTTTTTGAAGCTACCGATGAACAACTAAAAGAAATCGAACAACTATTACGCGAATAATTTTCTGCCACGCCTCGCGCGGGGCTTCTTCTTTGCTTTCTGTATATCAAAAAAGCCTTCTCCTGTGGGAGAAGGGGGACCGCGTCAGCGGTGGATGAGGAGTTACTTGAAGATTGAAAACACCTCATCCGTCACGCTTCGCGTGCCACCTTCCCCCACTGGGGAAGGCTATTCAATTTATCGCTAATTTTGCAGACCTTCTGGGTGTTTTTTTGTTTTGTAGATAATCTCCTTTTATCACACCTTCAAAACTACCTTGCCGATATTTTCGCCTCGGTAGAGGATATCGTGGGCGGCTTCGGCTTCGGTTATGGGTAAAACCTTATATATCGTAGGCTTGACCTCGCCCGACGCAACCTTTGCCCAGACCTTTTCTACAAGCTCGGCGAGGATTTGCGCCTTTACCTCCGGCGCTCTTGAACGGAGAGTACTGCCGATAATCCTTACGTTTCTGACGTAGACGTTTTTGAGGTCGATTTCGGTTTTTTGCCCTGCAAGTGCCGCTATCATTATCCACCTTGCGCCGTGGGTGAGATAGTGAATGCATTTACCCATAATCTCGCCGCCGAGACAGTCGATAGCCACGTCTACGCCGTGACCTGCCTCAAGCTCCCGTCGAAGCACCTCGGAGATATCCTCCTTTTTAGTATTGACCACCACGTCCGCGCCGAGATGTCCTATTGATGCGGCAATCTCATCCGAGAGCACTGTGGTAATGACTCTTGCGCCGAACGCCTTTGCCATAGGGATAACCACGCTGGCAAGACCACTGGCGCCTGCATTCATAAGGAGGGTATTACCGCTTTTCAGTCCACCCTCGTAAAAGAGGTTGAGGTATGCCGTAGCGAACGCCTCGGGGATAGCGGCGGCTTCTGCCATAGTACAGTTTTCAGGCACGGGCATAAGCATATCGTATTTAACCGCAACGAATTCAGCGTAGCCTCCGCCGCCGAGAAGTGCACACACCTTGTCGCCAAGCCTCCAATCAGACTTTTCACGGGCTTCCTCACCGAGCGCAACTATTTCGCCCGAGATTTCAAGACCCATCCACTCGGGACAGCCCGCAGGAGGAGGATAGTCTCCCTCTCTCTGCATCAGGTCGGCACGGTTGAGGGCGGCGTATTCCACCTTCACAAGCACCTCTGAGTCCTTTATAACGGGGTCGGGAACGTTATCCCATCTAAGACTTCTGTCGTCGTTTACAAGTATAGCCTTCATAACAAATCACCTTTCAATCAAAAATTATATCCGGAGTAGCGTCGAAATTGTCTCTTACCGCCCTTGCCGATTTTATGGTAGGCTGGGTGGCAACGGAAGTCACCGAGTGCTCTCTCACGGCAAGGTACATAACCGAGCCGAGCTGCGGTCCTATCATTCTGTGAATTTTTGCGTGAGTGCCCTGTGCTAAAAAGAGAAACGGGATTTTCAATTCTTTTTTCAGCACGGAGGTTATTCTCAGGTTTTCCATTTCCTCTTCCACGCAGTTTGCCATAGTTACGATTTTGGAAATATCGGCGCCTCGCCTTTGGTGCTCAAGAGCAATTTCGAGCACCTTGTCAAGAGGAAGGAAAGAGGAGGTATGAGAGGAAATCAACGCCTCTTTTCCCAAAGCGTGAATTCTGTCTATCAGCTCCATTTGACGCTTTACCGCATCGGGCTTTGTTGTAAGCTCGTTATCTATAAACATTCCTGCTTCATCATCAAAAAGGCTTCCGGGTACGTCGCCGAGGGTTGCGCCGTAGGAGAGATAGGAAATAAGCTCCTGTGCCAGAGTGCCGTCATTTTTATTTTCGTTGTAATTCTGTCGGTAGTTGGTTATATATATGGGGCGTCCTGCCGAGGCAGAAAAAAGCCATCGAAGCTTTTCCTCGGTTCTTTCCTCGTTTCTCATCTTTTCAAGCTGTATACCGACGGCGTCTGCACCGTCGGCAATAGAGTTCTTGATAAGAAGCCTTGCCTCATCTGCCGTATCACGCAAAACCATTCCCGTTATTAAGGGTCTCATCTGATTTAAAAAAGTGGGCTTCATCAGTTACCTCTCTGCATGGCGTTTCTTCCGCCATCTATCATAATATTTTCACCGTTGATAAACCTAGCCTTGTCGGACGAAAGAAAGAGACAAAGGTCAACTATCTCCTGAGGGTCGCCTGCTCTGCCAAGGAGGGTTTTCATTCTTGCCATATCTGCTCTGGTGAGGACGGGACCCGGTGACACGCAGACACACCTTATATTGTGGGGTGCGCCCACCTGAGCAAGTGACTTGGTAAGACCGTACATAACGCCCGCCTTTGCGGTAGGATAGTCAACGTGGATACTTCCTTCAGCTCCGGTAATAGAGCCGATATTTATAATCACACCGCTTTTCTGCTCTCTCATAACGCGCATTACGGCGTGCGCCATATAGAATGGTCCCTTCAGGTTAAGGTCGAGTCCCCAATCCAGAACGTCAATGGGTATATCGGGGAATTCGGGGTATTTTGCGGTGTCTACCTTTTTAATTCTCACCGCCGCACCGCCTGCGAAGTTGCAGACAATATCCACTCTGCCGAAAAAGGTAACAGCCATATTTACCGCATTAGTCACAGATTGGTAGTCGGTAACGTCGCAAACGACGCCCTTCGCCAGCCCCTTGCCCTTTTCGTTAATTTTGGCAACGCAAAGGTCAAGCGCCTCGCCATTCACGTCGCACATTACCACGTTTCCGCCGAGGTCGGCAAAATTCTCGGCAAACAAAAGTCCCATGCCCGACGCCGAGCCCGTAACTATTGCCGTCTTGTTTGTAAAATCCATTTTATTCACTCCTTATTATACGTTCATTATTATCAAAGCAACGAAGGTAATTACCATGCCTATCGCACATTTGAGGGTTATTTTCTCCTTGAAAAGAAGGGAAGCCATAAGGGCGGAAAGAATGAGGCTTGCACCTGAAGACAAAGGGTACATAACGGCAGATGGAATAGTCCTTGCAGCCAGAGTTTTGAAATAAGAATTGGAGAAAAGACATACTGCCATAAGGAACACACGGAAGAGCACTTTCAGGCTTTTGCCGTCGTTTTCCGCTTTTTCAAGCTTATTTATAACAGAAAAAAAGATAAGCAATACCAGTACTGAAAAAATATAAGTATACAAATTGAAAAAGGCAACGCTTGCGCCCGTGTTCTCGTAGACGAACCATTTCTGTGAAAACTCTGAAAGTCCGCTGAAAATTCCGCAGGCTATCAGCAACAGTAGGTTTTTGGGGGTGAAGCTGCCCTTGACGCTCTTGCTGTAGGAGCACATTATCACCGAAGCCAGAACGAGAAGCGCGAAGCCGATGCCCTGAGGCAGTGTTATCGGCTCGTCAAAAAAGATTTTGCACAAAAGGACCGTGACGCCCACGCCCAACATAAGAAAGACGTCTACCATAAGATAAGCGCCACGCCTTACCGAGAAAATCCAGGTCACCGCGAAAAGCGCCGTTGTCACGCCCGACACAAGCGAAACAAGGAGACTGGACGGGTCGAAAAGCAGAGCACTACCCTCTGCAAGTACTATAAGAAAGCCTACAGCTCCGCAAAGAAGCATTCTTATAAGGCTTATGTAAAAGGTACCCTTGGCACTCTTTACGGCTCCGCTGACGCTTTTACCGCAGGCGCCCTTGGTTATGCCCGAAAATAATGCTATTGCCAAAAAAACGTATCCCATATTTACACCACGCTATACGATATCCATAAACTTGTGCTCTTCGGAGGATTTTTTCGCCATAATGCACATATTGGCGCTGAGAATTCCCTCCGACAAGGGAGAGTGGGACACCTCCCCGCCCTTCATCACTCCCAGAAAATTCCTTGCAAGAATAGCGTCTCCGCCTCCGTGGGCTTCGTCGTCGGGAGACACGGTGTAGGTCATCACGCCCCCGTCGGTGTGGCTGAAAACGGTTATACTGTTCGTGTACCAGTCAAACTCCAGCGTTGCCTTGTAGCCGATAAATCTTGCGCCACGCTTCGCCGCTTTTTCACGGGCGAAAAAGTTCTGGGTATAAACGGCGTGCATTCCGTTCTCGTATTCCACGATAGCGCTTCCCGAGTCCTCGATAGTAGAGTCCTCGGCATAACAGCAATACCAGTCGTCAAGCGGAAAGGTAGGTTTGGTATTATAAAAGCTTTCAGGGCAGGTCTTGTTTTCGGGGCAGTCCTTGCATTTAAGCCCTGCCTTTTTTGTAGCCTTGAAAATCTGCTTTGACTTCATAGCGCAAATTCTCACGGGCTTAACGTCGCCCAAAAGATAGTTTATATAGTCAAGGTCGTGGGTAGCCTTCTGCAAAAACTGACCGCCCGTCACACTCTCTTCTCTGTACCAGGCGTGGAAATAGTTCGGACCGTAGGGCACGTTGTTGTACGCCTGAACCTGACCTATTTCGCCAAGCTCGCCCGAGTCGATTATCTCCTTTACACGCGCCACGATAGGAGTGAGTCTCAAGGGAAAGGAGACCACGACCTGCTCATTCAAGTGCAAAATGCCCTTCAAGCGCTCCAAGTCTTCTTCGTTGATAGATACGGGCTTCTCTAAAAACATAGGCAGGTTATATTTTGCCACTAAAAGCGCATATTCCGTGTGAAAGGGGCAGGTAGTGCCGATGCATACTCCGTCAAGCCTCTCGCTTTTCAGCATCTCCTCGGCGTCCCCGTAAAACCTTATATCCTCGGGGAAGGCAAATTTCTTCCGTTTCTCACGCACCTCGTCAAAGGGGGCTTTATCGCATAGCGCCGCAAGCCTGACCTCTCCCGTCGCCAAAAGCTTTCCGACGATAGCCTCCATTCTTCTGCCAAAGCCGATAACTCCTATATTTAACATATTTTCACCCTTTCCATTGTTCCATAGCATAATTATACGGACTTTTAGCTCCTGACACAATGCATAATATTATCATTTATATGGACAAAATTATCATTTAAAAGACATTGTCCATTTAAAAAGTGTGAATAGCCGTTGTTCCTGTATAAATTTTATATGGACAATTTGCATTTATTGTGTTATAATCAGGGCGAGGTGATTTTATGGCAACCCAAAAGGTACGCATATCCGATACCACAAACTTTTCCCCCGCCTCCTACCTGCAGGTGAATAGCTGTGGCGTGGCGCAGGCGCATCTCTACGACCTCGTTGCCACTCGCCCTCAAGGAAGGCGTGACTTTTATCTTATATTTTTGACAAAGGGAAGCTGTACCGTTGACTACGACGGGAAAACCTACGTGCTTCATCGGGACGAATTCGTGCTTTATCCGCCTTTTTTCAGGCAACACTATACTCTCCACAAGGATAGCGCTTACCTTTGGGTGCATTTCAACGGCTTTGAGATAGAAAATATTCTGTCGGAGGCGCATCTGTCGGGAGGAGTTGGCAAGAGTCACGACTCCGTGTCGGTGCAGGCGCTATTTAAAAAGCTTATCTTTGAATTTGGCAACAAAAACGAGGTGTCGGGTGAAAAGGGGTATCTCGCGTCTCTTTTGTATACCCTCGGCAAGTCTCTCTCGGAGGGCAGGCTGAATTTGAAAAGGTATATTGAGGAGAGTGCCGAGCATTTTGACAAGGACGTCAACCTTCAAGCCCTTGCCGACGGCTGTAATATGAGTGTAAGCCACTTTATGCGTGAATTCAAGCGTGTGACGGGCACCTCTCCCAAAAAGCATCAGCAAACTCTGCGGATGAACAACGCAAAACAGCTTCTGTCGTCAACCGAGCTGACGGTGGCGGAGGTGGCGTCGTTATGCGGCTTTTCCGACCCCTTGTATTTCAGCCGTCTTTTTAAAAAGGTTGTGGGCGTATCCCCCACGGAATATCGAAAAAATAACGTTTAGTGAGGTAATTATGAAAAGAATAAAGCATTTTATATGGGATTTTGACGGAACGCTTTTTGACACCTATCCCAATATTACGGGGTATCTGCAAAGGGCGCTGAAGGATTTCGGCAGGGATGTCAGTCAGGTGGAGATACTCGAAAAGATGATGGAGAATATTCCTTACGCCATAAATTTCTATGCGGAAAAATACGGAATCCCGGAGCTTGAGGAAAGGTATCGCCAATACTATGCCGCCGAAAAGGAGGACGGCGCCAAGCCCTTCCCATTTGTGAAGGAGACCTTAGCAAAAATCGTGGAAAACGGTGGCTTTAATTATATTTTCACCAACCGCGGTAACACGGCACTCCATTTTCTTGACAAGGCAGGGATAAGCGAATATTTCACCGAGGTCGTTACCGCCAGAAGCCCTGAGTTCGTAGTGAAGCCTGCCCCCGATTCGATTTTATATTTGATGAAAAAGTACGGCGGAAGCGTGGAAAACACGGCTATGGTGGGCGACAGATACTGTGATCTGGAGTCGGGAGAAAGAGCAGGCTGTAAGACCATACACCTTCTGACCCCCTCGGTTTTGCAATATCCGCCTTGCGATTGGCGAATTCGGGACTTTTGTGAAATGCTGGAAATATTGAGTTAAAAAACAGTGAGGCTGTTTTAATGCAATTTCCTAGTAAATAAAAAAAGTTGTGAGCGCAAAGCTCACAACTTTTTTTATTCTTCGCCTTTTACTATTGCCCCGTTCTCAAACTGACCCTCCTGAACTCTGCCCGAAAGCCATTGATATCTTCCGCTGCCCGAAAGCTCGTTATTCAAAAAGCCTCCGATATAACATTCAAGCTGGTCTCGTCCAAGTATTTTTTCAAGTGCCGAGAAAAAGGGACTTGAGGTTGTTATTTCTCCCTTTTCCGCGTTTTCAAAATACTTTCCGAAGTCTGTGGTGAACCAGGAAACGAAGCTGTCCTCAAAGCCCGTGGTAATTTCCCCTGCGAAGAGAGAGTCGAATTCGCTGGAATACTCCTCGCTCTTTGCCCAGAGATATATACCTCTGCCCGTTCTGACGTCGTTTGCGAAGTCACCAACGTAAACGTCGCCGTTCTTGAAAAGATAGGCGCCTACGCCGTTTTTCACCGAGCTATTGTACTGACCTATATAAACCGAGCCGTCGCTGAAGGCAGTTCTGCCAAAGCCGTTTTTCTCGCCGTCGTAGAAGTCGCCCTCGTAAACGGTGCCGTCGGCAGATATGTATTTACCGTAGCCGTTTCTGACCTCGTGGTCCGCCTCTCCCATATAGACGTCGCCGTTGGGATAGGTTACGTTAAGCTTGCCCGTGGCGTAGCCCTCGTAAAAATCGCCCTCGTAGATAGTGCCGTCCGCCTTGGTAAGAGTGCCCTTGCCGTGAGGCAGATAGCCCGACAAAGCACCGCGGTATATCTCGCCGTCGTCAAATTCTATGGTTTTATTCTTTGCATCAACCGACGCTATACGTCCGTCGTAGTAATAAAGCTTACCTGAAATAACCGCCTCGCCACTCACTCTGCCAAGGAATTTCAGCTCGTGAGTTCTGTCGTTCTTATATCTCACGCCAACTACGGTGTATAAGACCACAAGGGTTACAACAAGCAATATAAGTGCTATTATAAACACCGTTGCCAACGGATGAAGCCTTTTTCTTCCTGCCAAAATAACTACCTCCTTTATTCCGCAAACTTGGGTAAAACGTAAAGCAAGAGTACAACGAGCAGGGCTATCAGCGCAAGAGCTATAACAAAGGACAAAAGTGTCCCTTGTTGTGTTCCGTAAATGCTCTTTGCCTTGTCCGCCTTTTCAGCAGGGAGAAAGAATTTTCTTTCGCCCTCGCCCTCGGGGAGCTTCACGCCCACAAGCCTTGAAAGCGTTGACCTTCTTGAAAGGGCAAAGTGGACGATCCCCGCTCTTTTTATTCCGATTTCATCAAGCGTTACGGCGTTTTCTTCGCTGTCAGCGCCCTTTTCCATAAGACCAGCTACCAGTCTGCCGAAGAGAAGGCGTGTCAGGAAATTCCAGAAGAACGCTATGAGAATGCCTGCAATAAGGCAGAAAACGATACCCGTTATAATCTGCAGGTTTTCGATAATAAAGCTCATATTTTATACCCGATTACTTTGTAATCTTCTCGACTCTCATATAAGGAACGAGAGCCTCGGGGATAGTAACCGTGCCGTCCTCGTTCTGATAGTTTTCAAGGATTGCCGCAACAGTTCTGCCTATGGCAAGACCCGAGCCGTTGAGGGTGTGAACGAATCTCGCCTTGGAGTCGCCCGTCTCCTTGAACTTGATATTTGCACGGCGCGCCTGATAGTCCTCGAAGTTAGAGCAGGACGAGATTTCCACGTATCTGTTGTAGGAGGGCATCCAAACCTCGATATCGTAGGTCTTTGCGGAAGAGAAGCCCATATCTCCCGTGGAGAGAGCAACTATTCTGTAAGGAAGTCCAAGTCCCTCGAGAGCCGCTGCCGCGTCGTTCGTAAGGCTTTCAAGCTCGGCGTAGGATTCCTCGGGCTTCGCGAATTTTACAAGCTCAACCTTGTTGAACTGATGCTGACGGATAAGACCTCTCTGGTCGCGTCCCGCACTGCCTGCCTCTGCTCTGAAGCAAGCCGAGTACGCACAGTATTTCACGGTAAGCTTGTCACCGTCAAGAATTTCGTTTCTGTGCATATTGGTAACGGGCACCTCTGCGGTGGGGATAAGGAAATATCCGTTATTTGCCACCTTGAACGCGTCCTCCTCGAACTTGGGAAGCTGACCCGTTCCACGCATAGAGTCACGGTTTACCATATAGGGCGGAAATACCTCGGTATAGCCGTTTGCAGTGTGGGTGTCAAGGTAGTAGTTGATAACTGCTCGCTCCAGTCTTGCGCCGAGTCCCTTGTAGAAATGGAACCTTGCGCCCGTAACCTTTGCGGCGGTGTCGGGGTCGAGAATGTCAAGTCCTCGTCCGATATCCCAATGCGCCTGAGGCTCGAAGGAGAATTCTCTGGGTGTACCCACTCTCTTCACCTCCACGTTTTCGCTGTCGTCGCGACCTACGGGAACGGTCTCGGAGGGAGTATTGGGAATGGAGAGAAGAATATTTTCAATCTCGGTGTCAATGGCGTCGATCTTGTCTGTGTCCGCCTTAACCGAGTCGGAAAGCTCCTTCATTTCAGCGAAAATCGCGGTTGTGTCCTCGCCTGCCTTTTTGAGTGCGGGAATCTGCTTTGAAATCTGATTTTGCTTTGCACGGCGCGCCTCGGTGTCGGCAATAAGAGTACGGCGCTTTGTGTCAAGGTCTAATATTTTGTCGATTTCGGCACTATAATCAGTACCTCTCGTGGCAAGTCTCTTCTTAAATTCGTCGGGGTTTTCTTTAATAAGTTTGATGTCAAGCATAATTTATGTCCTTTCGTTTCTGTTTCCTTATTTATCAAGCTGTTCTATAAAATCTTCACCGCAAAGGGTGGTGAGAAGCACTTCAAGGTCCTCGCTGGACTTGTATTCAACCACAAGCTTGCCCGAGGGCTTTCCGGGTCTCGTCTTTATCTTCACCCGTCGCATAATGCGCTCGGTGGCAAGTCTCTCAACCGAGGCTATGTATTCGTCGGTTATGGAGAAGGGCTTGTCCGCTTTGGGTGTGGGAGGGGTCAGGGTTTCAACCTCAAACTGCGTATCAATAAGCCACCTGACCTCGTTCTCGGTCTCTCTTACCGAAAGAGCCTCGGCAATAATTCTTGACAGTAGCTCTATTATATCGTTTTCGTTTTTAAGTCCTGCAAGAGCCCTTGCGTGTCCTGCGGAAATATCTCCGTCACGCAGTGCACTTATGACTTGGGTGGGAAGCTTTAAAAGCCTGAGTGAGTTGGTCACGGCGCTTCGTGATTTGCCCACACGCTCGGCTGCCTCCTCCTGAGTGATGCCGAAATCCTTTATAAGCTTTTCGTAGCCCATAGCCTCGTCAACGGGGTTCAGGTCCTCTCGCTGAAGGTTCTCTATAAGGGCTATTTCAGCCGCATCTCTGTCGCTGACGTCGTCTCTTATTATAACGGGGAGCATCTTTAAGCCTGCCATTACGGAGGCTCGGTATCTGCGCTCACCTGCGACAATTTTGTACTGGGTGCCGTCCTTGCGGACGATAAGGGGCTGGATAATTCCGTGTGCCTTTATGGAGTCGGCAAGCTCCTTTATGGTCTCCTCACGGAATATCTTTCTATGCTGGTCGGGGTCGGGATATATCTTCTCTATTTCAAGCTCCGTTACACCGCCCGACACTTCGTCTGCGCTTTCAATAAAAAGGGCGTCAAGTCCTTTTCCAAGTCCTTTCTTTTCCATTTTTCGTCCTTTCCTTATTTAGTTCTCGCAATCAACTCACGGGCTGTCTCCATATAGTTGAGAGCACCGCGGGAATACTTGTCGTAATACTGTATGGGCTTCGAGTGGCTTGGAGCTTCCGACAGTCTTACGTTACGGGGAATGGGATTTTTAAAGAGCTTATCGGGGAAATGCTTCTTAATTTCCTCCATTACCTGAATAGTAAGGTTTAGTCTTCCGTCAAACATAGTCAAAATCACGCCCAGCAGGTCAAGCTTTGGATTATAGAGCCTTCTTACCTGCTTTATTGTAAAAACAAGCTGTGAAAGTCCTTCAAGAGCGAAATATTCGCACTGCATAGGAACTACAACGTAGTCCGACGCAGTCAGGGCGTTGATTGTGATGAGGCTCAATGACGGGGGACAGTCGAGAATAACGTAATCGTAGGCGTCTTTTACCTCTTCCAAGGCGTTTTTCAGCTTACTTTCTCTCTTCGCTTCCTCTGCCAGAGCTAAATCAGCCGCCGCCATATTCATATCCGACGGCACTACGTCCAAATTCTTAAATTTAGTGGATTGAATGGCATCTTTTATGGAAATGCCCGACAAAAGCACGTCATATAGGCTCGTTCCCTTGCTTTCTGCACCCGTTGCTGAGGACGCATTGCCCTGAGGGTCGCAATCTACAAGGAGAGTTTTCTTGCCCAAGCATCCCAAATCTGCCGCTATATTAACCGCGGAGGTGGTTTTACCCACTCCACCCTTTTGATTGGCAAATGCTATTGTGTACATCAATTTATTCCTTTATACAATATAGTTTGGTTATTATATATTGTAGCAATTTTTCACGCTATTGTCAATGGTTTTTTATTAAATTAACAATGTTTCACGTGAAACATTCAATCTTTTATAAGGACCTTGTATTCCGTCACGTCTCCAAGCCTGTTGGTATCCAGCTTTGCGTTGACCCCTGCATCACGCAACAGAGAAACTGCGTGGGATAGGGTGTTATCAAACAAGCGCATATCCCTGAATTTCGGAGAACGCATAGCCCTCACCCGTCGTTTTCCACGTTTTTCTCTTTCGCAAAGGGCTACAACCTCGTCATATTTCTTTCTGGTCTTAATTATTTCAGCAAAAAGCGACGCTCTGACCTTAATATCGTCAAAATACGCCACCTCCGTGGCAATAGGCTTTGAAACGCCGTTCTTTTTCAGCATCTCCCTTTCAAATTCGGAAAGCTTTGTCAGGCGTATCAGCCGAACGAGCTCATCCTTAGTATAGCCCGTAGACTCACTTATTTCGTCAAAGCTCACCCCAAGCATTGCCGTTTGGCGCAAAAATTCCGCTTCTGCGAACATATCGGCGCTTTCGCTTCGCTTTACGATCAGCCTTGACAGTATTGGGTTGCTTTCGATAACCACGCAAGGCAGGTATTCAAGCCCAACCAATCTGGCGGCATAAAGTCTCCTCACCCCCGAAACCACCTGAAATCTGTCGGTGTTCATCAATGGTGTTACTGTTAAAGGAACTAATATGCCCACTCGGCATATGCTCCGTGCCAGTGCAGTAATCTCTCCGTTTTCTATTTCTTCGTTTCCGTCTGCTATAATTCTTTCTGTGCTAACGTATGCAAAATCCACACTTATCACTCTCCTTTGGAACAATAATAAAGGAAAGTATACGAAAAATATGTCAAAGGGAGGAATGTTTCACGTGAAACATTGCATAATTCATAAAAAAAGGGGAATTACTATAATTAAGTAATTCCATGGGTAAAAAGGAGAATTTTGCAAATGAAATCCTACCGTCCAATTAAAAAGCCTCCCTTTGAAAGAATTGAGGCGTTGATGATATCAGGGCAGATTGAGGGTCACACCTCGCTACCCGAGGGGATAAAAGCCACTAAATACGAGGATATTATACCGAAAATACTGGCTTTTGAGGAAAATAAGAATATAAAGGGCGTTTTGATACTTTTAAATACAGTTGGTGGAGACGTGGAGGCAGGGCTTGCCATTTCGGAGGCGATAGCAGGCTTGTCAAAGCCTACGGTGTCCTTAGTTTTAGGGGGAGGTCATTCTATCGGTGTGCCTCTTGCAGTGTCGGCTCGCCGTTCCTTTATCACACATTCTGCATCTATGACCATACATCCCGTAAGGACAAACGGGGTAGTTTTGGGGGTAGATCAGGCGTTTGACTATCTTTCCCGTATGCAAAACAGAATAAACGCCTTCATCGTAGGACACTCCCACATAAGTGAGGAGTCTTTGCGACGGCTGATGCTGAATACCACCGAAATGTCCTGCGATATAGGCAGTATTCTCTACGGCAACGAGGCGGTAGAGGCAGGAATTATTGACGAGGTGGGGTCTATCAGCGATGCAATAAGGGCTTTAAAAGAAATGATAAACGGGTAGGAGATGTTAAAAACGTCGAGACCGTCAAAAAAATATTATATTTCGGGTAAAACTCAATTTTTTTAGTTTTTACATTAGGCTTAAATGTTTTTAAGCAAAAAAACTTTCAAAACTTCAAATAAATGTTTTTGTTTTTGACGCTCCGGACTTTTACATCTACGCCTCTTACCTTAAATCTGCCCGTGGTGAAGTACCCGTCAGCTTTTTATAAGCCACGTAGAAGCTGGAATAGTCGCCGAAGCCTGCGTCGATGCAGGCTTCCGTCAGGTTTTTACCCGAGGAATAAAGCTCACGCACAAGCATTATGCGCTTGTGGGTAATATATTTTGCAATACTCATACCAATTCTTTTTTTGAATTGTCGGCACATATAGTATTTACTTATGTAAAATTGCTCGGAAAGAAGGTCGAGGGTAAGGGGCTGGGTAATATTTTCGTTTATATACATAACTATATCGTGAACAACGCCACCTCTCTCAAGCCCGTCACGGTCCGAAAGCGTGTTAAGATGATACAAAAGCTCGGTTAAAGCGCTTTGTATAAGGGGTTTTTCGCCCAAAACCAAGTATTCCTCCAGCCTTTCCAATATCCCCGTCACTCCGCCCTCACGCAATGCCTCGGCGCTGAAATGATTGCCCACGCCTACGGGGCGCATATCGAATACTTTAAGGTAATCCTGACAATTATTCAAAAGGAAATATTCTTTATTTACATTTATTACCAGTCTCTCGTAGACACAACGGCTTCGGTGGCGCATCAGGTGCATTTCGTCACTTCTGGCTATAACGAGATCCCCCCTTTGCATACGGTAGGACGTACCCTCAACCCAGAAGGAAGAGTCCCCTTGAAGCATATAAAGTATTTCGTAAATGCCCTCGTGGGAGTGAAGCTGATAGCCAAAATCCTCGCTGACCTTATCGCTGGCAATAGAAATTTCCCACCCCGAGCTTGCGCTGTATGCCTCTGCCATAGCCATTTTTCACCCTCTCTTAACACTCTTTTCCTAATTATAGCACAAAAAGGCAATAATTTCAATGTTTTTGACAATTTTTACAAAGAAATATTTAATAAAGGTTGATATACTTTATAGTGAGGTGATATTATGACAAACTTTACAATAACAGGCTTTTCCGATGAAATCAACGAAAAAATAGACGCGCAGTTTGCGCATCTCAAATCATTGGGAATTAAATATTTCGAGCCCAGAGGAATTGACGGCACCAACGTCGCCGACATTACCGACGAGGAGTTAAAGACACTTAAGGAGAAGATGGACAAGGAAGGCATCAGCGTTTCCTCCATCGGCTCTCCCATCGGTAAAATCAAGATTACCGACGACTTTGAAAAGGAACTGACCCGTCTTGCAAGAGTAATTCACATTGCAAAGACCCTCGGCACAAAGTACATCCGTGTGTTCAGCTTCTACTACAACAAGTCAGAGGGACTTGAAAAGTGGCACGACGAGGTTATCCGCAGAATGAAGGCTATGGCTGACCTTGCAGAGCGTGAGGGCGTAATACTCCTTCACGAAAACGAAAAGGACATCTGGGGCGAGCTTCCCGAGCAGTGCGATATCATCGTAAGAGAAGTAAATTCTCCTGCTCTCAAAGCCGTTTTCGACCCTGCTAACTTCATTCAGGCAGGCGCAACACCCTATCCCGACGCCTACAATATTATGAAGCCCCACATCGAATATATGCACATCAAGGACGCCCTTGCAGATAAATCGGTAGTTCCTGCAGGCTGCGGTCTCGGAAACATAGATAAAATCCTTGCCGACCTCAAGGCTTCGGGCTGGAAAGGCTTCTTGAGCCTTGAGCCTCACCTTGGCTCCTTCAAGGGTCTGGCAGGTCTTGAGCTTGACGACAAGATGACACTTCTCGACGGCGCAACACCCGAGAAATTCACTCTTGCCTACGAGTCTCTTATGAAAATAGTAAACAGAATATAAAAACGAAAGAGGAGTATAATACTATGGAAAAACTTAGATTTGGTATCGTTGGTGTAGGAAATATGGGTTCCGCACACCAGAAGAATTTTATGGAAGGCAAGATGCCCGAGGCAGTTCTTACCGCCATCTGCGACATAGACGAAGCTAAGCGCGCGGCAAGCCTTGAAAAGTACCCCGACGTTAAGGTTTTCGACGATGCAGAGGCTCTTTTCCAGAGCGGTCTCGTAGACGCAGTTATCATTGCCGTTCCTCACTACGACCATCCCCGTCTTGTTATCCGTGCCCTTGAGTGCGGTCTCCACGTAATCACAGAGAAGCCCGCAGGCGTTTATACAAAGCAGGTGCTTGAAATGAACGAGGCTGCAAAGAAGTCGGGCAAGCTCTTCGGTATTATGTACAATCAGCGTACAAACCCCATCTACCAGAAGCTTCGTGAGATGATTCAGTCAGGCGAGCTTGGCAGAATCAAGAGAATTCAGTGGACTATCGACTGGTACCGTCTCCAAGCGTACCACGACAGCGCCGCTTGGCGTTCAACCTGGGCTACCGAGGGTGGCGGAACTCTCATCAACCAGAACCCTCACCAGCTAAGTCGGAGGCCAAGCGGGCTTAGGAAGACAATTAGGG
>JAZSLY010000178.1:0-21501 GCA_045535585.1 Eubacteriales bacterium | reverse complement strand
CGTGCCTGACGGACGGCATATTGATTATTGACAAAGTTATGCTTTTTAAGCGCCTGCGGTCACTTTTTCGATAATCTTAACGTTGTCGGGATGAACACCACACTCTAAATACACTATCTCCTTGATTTGTGCTACCTCGTTGATTGAGAGTCCCTCGCTTTCAACGACCACGTTTACGTCGTCGTTGCTGACAACGGCAATACAATTTGAAAAGCCCTTTGCCTTAACGAGACTTTCGATATTAGCTTCGTTTGTAATTTCGTTTGCTATTCTCGTCATTTCACCGTATGCGTCAGCCTTTGCAATGGCATCGGTCTCCTCGGAGGTTGTGAGGTCAAGAAGGATTTCAAGCGCCTCATCACGAACTCTTTGTCTGTTTATAACGGATAGAGCAAAATAGTCCTCTTCGCTATTTACAGCATCGTCTGCCTCTTGTTCCATCAAGGCGGTGTTGATATCTTCAATAGATACGTTTACTCCGTTTTCAAAATCTTTTTCAGGTGCAGAAGAAAATTTGATATTCAGGTAGCCTGCCGCCGCAATTAATGCAACGGATGCAACAAGTGCTCCCGTGCGAAGATTTAAAAATCCTTTAATACCCTTTTTCTCGTTTGCGACGTCGTCGCTTTCCTTTGCAGTTGCGTCAGCATCAGGCTCTACCTCACCGTCTGCCTTTTTCCAAAAAGTAAAAAGTGAGAAAAATTTATTTTCTTTCTTTTCCTCAATCTTTTCCTCTTCCCTTTCCACCTGCTCCTTCATTTCATCAACAGATTCGCTTTGAATTTTTTCAAGTTTGTTCATTTCGTTACCTCCGAATATTAATTTGTTACGTAAATTTTGCTTGTAGATATGCCAAGCGCCGCAGAGGCGACGCCTATTACCTTTGCTTGAAGAGTTGGCGATATTCTCTTTGAGCACACAATTGCCGCTCCTTTTATTTCCGGCAATTTATAACCGCTGACAATCGGACTCTTGGTGTTTGTGCCTCCTGCGGTCAAAACTATCGTAGATTCCCGCTTGTAGTCACCGTCTGCCTTCGTATCCTGACTGACGTCGGTGGCGTATGAAAAGATTTGCGAGCCTTCTATGGTTATCATCACGCTTACTTGCCCCACCCCCTCTATATCCTCAATAATGCTCTTCAACCTTTTTTCCAGCGATTCGGTATAATCCGCTTCGCTGAACACCTTGGTCGTGTCTACCGCATCAGCTTTATTTGTATTGCCTGAAAACAGTACCATTAAGATGCCAACGATAGCAGATAATACTAAAATTATAATTAAATCTGATTTTTTTAGCTTAATTTTCATTTTCCCTCTCGATTACATAGCACTCACTTTCAAGTGAATAGTGAAGCTTTACGTGCCTTTTCACAATATCAAAATTTTTCTTCTCGGTATATATTTGAATAACGTCGAAAATAACGTTTTCGCCTTCGATTTCAAAGGGGCATTCAACTATTGCCTTGATCTTTAGATTAGTTAAAAGAGATTCCTCAATATCGCTTTTTAATTTTTCCGAGGTCGTTTTGGCAAGCCACTTTTTGTGCTCAAGGATTTCTTCGCTATCAATACTATGTGAATAATCAAAATTTATGACGGGCTCGGCAAAATTTTCCGTAAAGCCCCTTATAAAATTTATGATAGGTGAAATAACGGCAATAAGCACTATTACGCCAATTACGCTTTTTGCGGTTTTACCCACACCCTTGTTGGTAATCAAGGTGGATAGAATACTGCATACAAAGGTAAAAACAATGACGAAAGTCAAATACTTTGTCAATTATCCCACCTCGCTTTTTATAAATAATGATATTGAAAATATGAAAAAGCAAACCGACGCTATCATAACCGAGGAAAGTATATTATATATCCTGCTAATTTCTCCGAGAATTTTTCCTTCGCTACCACATCCCAAAAGGCGTGATATGATGCCCGAAAAGCGCATTGCAAGCTTTAGCACGAAGAAATTTACTATCGGTCCGATGCTTGTGTAAAGAAGAATACATATTGCGAAAATTCCGAAGTTTGATTTTAAAAGCCTGATGCTTGCAAAAAGTGTTCCGGAAGCCTCGGACACGAAGGAGCCGACTATGGGAATAAAGCTTCCTGCCATAAGCTTTACCGACCGCAGAGCGATAGTATCGGTAACGGTCGTTATGGCGTTTTGAAAATACAAAATTGCGCACATAACACCGCAGGCGACGGTAACGACCTTGGTGGCTGTTGTGGCAATAAAATCGGATAAAGCACCGAAATCAATTTTTGAAATATATCCCGTGACTGATAGTGCAATACCTATTCTGCAAAGAGGCAGAGCAAGAGAATTGATAAAATTCTGTATTACGGTAGTTGCTCCCACCACTATCATTTTTTGTACCGCAGAGGTCGTGATTTCCCCGTTTACTGCCGATATTGACGAGAAAAACGGAAGCATTCCCGTCATAAAAGTAGATATATCGTCAACGTATTTTACCGCTTCCGATATTGCCTCTTCTGTGTGTGACAAAAGGAGTGTTGCAATTATTGCGGAAAAGGCAAATTGCAGAGAAAAGCGCAGGGCTTCGTTTTGAGTGATGAAGGTGCTGATAACGCTGTAAAAGACCAGCACTATGAGAATTCTGCATACGAAGCGCATCTGCCCTGAAAGTGCCCTTGTAAAAGACGAGGTGGCTGACGAGAATATCTTGTTGATTGATAGTCCGTTGTCGGTACCACTACCCGACGGTGAAAAATCTATTTCGGATTTTTTTGCTTCTTCTGTAATGAGGTCACGGGCAGAGTCGAGCTTTAATTCGTCGTATAACCCGTCAAGCGTCTCTTCAGCTTCGCATCTCAGCGAAAGAGAAACCATAATTACAAACGCGAGAATTGCTATTCGCTTCATAACAAGGTTTTCACCTCCGACAATAAAGTGTCGAAGATAGGCAGAACGGATATGATTATTGCCACCTTCCCTGCAAATTCCACCTTTCCTGAAAGTGAGGACATTCCCATATCCTGAGCAAGCTCGGAGGTAAGGTTGCATATAAGAGTGATACCGAATATTTTGACAATTACCTTTACGTACCCGCCCACGCCATCAGCACTCAGCGCGCTGACGTATTGCATTAACGGTACAATTCCTTTCATGGCTACGAATAAAACGGTCAGGGATATTGCGACGAGCGCAACGACAAAGAAAGAGCTTTTAATTTCCTTGAGTGGATATACGATGAAAAGCATGGCAATTATACCGCCGCAGACGGCAAAAATATCGTAGTTCAAATTAAATTCCAAAGACGTCGCGAATGGTATCAAAAAGGCTTGCCATCTCGTTGACGATTAAAAATAAAACGAGAACTACGCCCGATATGGCAACGAGGGTCGCCTGCTCGTCGCGACCGTATCGGCTTAGTATCTGGTGAATAACCGACACGAGTGTGCCTATTCCTGCGATTTTTAAAATTAAGCTGACATCCATACTTTTCTCCTTTACCACAGCAATAATACGAGTCCTATGCCTACCACAAAGCCAATAGTTTTATATAGAACTGCTTTTTGCTCCAAGTCGTTTTTATATTTTTTGTAGATTTCATCGAGTGCTTCAAGAATTCGCTTGACGTTCTTGGTTTCTTCTGCGGCAGATAATTTCCCAAAGCCTTCGGAAAAGGTCTTTAACGCTTCAAGCGCCTCTTCGGGCAACGTGATTTTATCCTTGCAATCACAAATGGCACTCCAGATAATATTTTCACTATACAGACCGCTTTGAAGGTGCTCTATGAAGCCGATTTTTTCAAGGGCGGGATTAGTGAATTTATCATAGATTTCCCGTTGTGGAGTAAGGTAGAGTGAAACTTCCCTTTCAATAAAGCATAAAAGCTCCACAAAGCCCGAAAACTGTTTTTCCCTTTCCTTTATTTCACACGCCTTTATCATTCCGCAAGCACCGCTTGAAATGAATATTATAATAAGTCCCAAGAGCTTCATTCAAGCAACTCCTCGAAGGACACCACTGCCCTCCCGTTCTCTTTGGTTATTTTTGCAAAATAATCAAAGACGTTTTCCCGTATAAGCTTATATATATTCGGCTTTCGGCATATTTCCTCTATCGTTCCTCCGTGGGCGGTTGCGATAAAAGGAACGCCTGAATTTTGCACGGAGAGTATTGCCTCGGTGTCGTCACCGAGCCCTATTTCATCGCATATTACGTATTCGGGTGAAAATAGTCTTACGGCGATTTCTATCCCTAACGGCTTTGGATATCCTATAAGTCTGTCTATCATACCTATTGCGCCATTTGGTAATATTTCACCCTTTTCGTCAATTACGCTGACCCTTTTAGCCGTTGAGAGTCCTTGTGCAACAGAGCGTATTACAGTTGTTTTTCCATAGCCCGGCGGTGAATATATTAAAATTGATTTATCAGGGTTTTCCCGAAGTTTTTTCAAGATTTTATCTCCGCTTGACGCTATTTCTTTTGGAAGCCTTACGTTTATACCCGAAAAATCCGTTATTGCATCCCGTCCGTTTTCATCCCCTACCATTCGTCCTATTACCCCGACGCGTATCCCGTCGCGCGTAACGACGTAGCCTTGGCTGAGCGATTTCATATAACGGTACACCGACCCCTCTGTCATACGGCTTATTGTTGCACTTACGTCATCGCTTGTACAAATATATGCGTCCTTCGTATTTTTTATCGGCTTCGAATCAGCCCCAAGGACTATATTTTTTTCATAGGTACTGACTGACAGAAAACCACCCGCCCTTACTCTTATTTCACTTATTTTTTCTTTGAGCTCCAAAGGCACGTTTGTTAATATATTCAATAGCGGTAATGATAAGTATTTATAAATTCTCTCCATTTTGCATCCTTTCTCTTAATGATATGTGGTTTTGGGCTTGTTATGACATAAAAAAACGCAACCTGATTAGAGGTTGCGTTTATATATTGGAGTTAAATGCGGGATGGGATAAGTTGTGAGGAAGGAAATCGGCGCTTTTCATAACGTCCCCTCGCATTATTACGCCGTCACCAAACCTTTCGCGTAGCCTGTCGATTTCCAAATCAAGTCTTGTGGGCTCAAATACGCTTTCCTGCTCGTAGGTACACTCTTCAAGCTCTTCTACACCCATACCAACAGAACGGATAGGCTTTTGGGGATTTACGTTATTTAGAAAAAGAGTCTTGACCTGATTGAATATTTCGTTGGTTGAATTGGTGGGAGCGGACATACGGCACTGTCTTTTCAAAGGGGTAAAATTATTGTACTTTATATATAAGCTTATAGTATACGCCTTCGTCCTTCTCTCTCTTAGCTCACGACAGACCTTCTCGCATAGTGAGAATATTATAGGGAGAGCGTTTTGCGCTCCCAGGACGTCGCTTGGCAAAGTTGTGGAATTGCTGATAGATTTCGTGCGATAATCGTTAAAATAAAAGGAAACGGGAGACGGGTCGTACCCGTTTGCAATATCCCACAGATTTCCGCCGTTCTTACCGAGCACCGTTTCCAGAAAGCTTCTTTTTTGTATAGCTATGTCCCCTACAGTTTCAAGCTTCAGCTCTTTAAGCCTTGCCACCGTGCTTTTTCCTACGAATAAAAGCTCGGAGGGCGGTAAATGCCACAGCTTTTCCTTGAAGCTGTCGTAAGGAATTTCGGTTATGGCGTTGGGCTTTTTCATATCCGAGGCAAGCTTTGCAAAGGTTTTATTGAAGCTGACACCTATGGAAACCGTAAGCCCTAATTCCTCCTTGACTTTATCCTTTATACTCCTTGCTATCTCATACCCCGTAGTGTTGCGTCGGCAAAGGTCGCTTACGTCTATCCAGGCTTCGTCTATTCCAAAGGGCTCTACCCTTGTGGCGAAAAGGAGATATATACGCCGTACCATTCGTGAGTATTTAACGTAATCGTTATAGTCTGCACCCACCGTCGTGAGATATGGGCATTTCTTTTTTGCAGACGCTATGGTTTCTCCCGTTTTGATATTATACCTTTTGGCAATCTCGTTTTTTGCAAGCACGATGCCGTGCCTTTGCTTTTCGTCTCCGCAAACGGCAAATGGAACGTTGAGAAGCGCGGGGTGTTTTACTGCCTCCACGGAAGCAAAAAAGTTGTTCAGGTCGGAATGTAAAATGGTTCTGTCCGTCATCATATCTCTTTGCAAATATAAATCGTCATAATTTGAAATATCGTAATTTTTTCTCATTTTCTTCCCCTAACTAGCTGTTTACGCTATATATTATAACGCATATTCGTAATATTGTCAACATATTTTTACGATATCTCGTAATTGATTTTTCTGTGAAATATGATAAAATATATTGGGAGATGAAAAAATGAGAAATACTACTTTGTGCTATATTGAAAAAGACAATAAATACCTGATGCTTCATCGGGTGAAAAAAGAAAATGATATGAACAAGGATAAATGGATAGGAATAGGCGGAAAGTTTGAGGACAAGGAAAGCCCCGAGGATTGCGTTTTGAGAGAAGCAAAGGAAGAAACGGGACTTACTCTCATCTCGCCTAAATACAGAGGCATCGTGACCTTCGTGTCGTCCGAATGGGAGACGGAATATATGCATTTGTTCACGGCAAGTGAATTCACGGGAGAAATTGTAGAGTGTAGTGAAGGAAAATTGGAGTGGATAGACAAAAAGGAGCTGATGAGCCTTAAACTGTGGGAGGGCGACAAAATCTTTTTAGAGCTACTTGAAACCGACGAGCCCTTCTTTTCCCTGAAGCTTGTATACGATAAGGACGATTTGACCGAAGCTGTTTTAAACGGAGTAAAAGTAAAAAAGTAGCCTTCGGCAACTAATTATATAGTTCGCTGACGCTCACAATTTTTATAGGTAGACTTTATTTGTTACAAGCAATTGCGATGCAATTTCCTATGTAATAAAATAGAGTTGCAAAAGCAACTCTATTTTTTTAGTATATTACAAACCTTAAGAACTAAAGCTTGTGTTTTTCCGTCGGCTATTTCGCCAGACATAACCATCTCGAGAGCCTTGGGAACGGGGATTTTGATTACGTCGAGAAATTCGTCCTCATCGGGAGAAGCCTCCCCTTTTGTAAGGTTAGTCGCCATATAAAGCCTGATGTTCTCGTCCGAGAAGCCAGCGGTGGAAATGAAGTCGCCGAGATAGGTAATATTGGACGAGGTGAAGCCCGTTTCCTCTTTAAGCTCACGCACGGCGCAAACATACGGGTCTTCGCCGATATGGTCAAGCTTGCCTGCAGGAAGCTCCAACATCTCCCGTCCGATAGGATAGCGGAATTGCTTTACAAATATAAGGCAACCGTCCTCCGTAACGGGAGCTACGCAGGCGGCGCCCTTGTGTCTTACCACGTCTCTCGTGGCAATGGCTCCGTTTTCAAGCTCAACGTGGTCAAGGTAAACCTTTATAATATTTCCGTCGTATTTGATATCACTTTTGATTTTAGTTTCCTTATGCATAATATACCTCTAAAAGCTTATTATCTGATTATAGGTTTCAATGGCAAATTTATCCGTCATACCCGAAATGTAGGTGATTATTGCCCTTTTGTAGTCGGTGAGGTTGCTGATATCGAAAATAATTTCGTTCTTGTATTCGGGAGTACGAAGGAAGGTATAGCCAAGAAGCCATGAGCGGAAGCGCCTAATAATATCGGGATAGAGCTTTTCCATTTTATTCAGCTCGTCAAGAGTCATTTTACCGTGCCAGGTATCAAGCAAAAGCTCGTATATCTGTCCTATGACAAGCTCGAAAAACTTATCCGAGTATTCAACTCGCTTGGCTCTGTAAATGTTTTTATAATTGAATTTGCCTACCACGTCCATGGCGCGCTTCATCTCGGGTGACAAGGAAATGCCACGCTCGGGGTCGCTGTTATCGCAGACGTTGGAAATGATTTTGTTGAGAAGAATGGTATTGTTCATCTTTTCTCCCAATACCTCGGAAAGCTCCGCCTGAAGCTCGTTGAACATTTCCTCGGTAATGATACCAAGGTCCATTGCGTCGTTGATGTCTCTGCCGATGTAGGAAATTCTGTCGGCAAGCTTTACAACGCAGGCTTCGTAGGTGTAGGGCTGATAAAGGCTTGGGGCGGTATACTCTTTTTCAAGGTCAATAAATTCTTCTCTCGGCTTTATTCCGCCCTCACTGACCTCACCGCAATGTGAGACGATGCCGTCCCTGACAGCATAGGTAAGGTTAAGATTTCTTCTGCATTTGTCGGAGTCCTCTAAAAGCTCTGTATGGTCAACTACCCACAAGCCGTTTTTTTCGTGCCAGAAGTTCTGACCTATTTCCTTTTCGGCAATACGGGAAATAAACCTTTCCCCTTTATGTCCAAAGGGGGCGTGTCCGAGGTCGTGAGCTACGGAAATAGCCCTTGTCAGCTCTATATTCAATCCTAAATACTTTGCAATGGTATAGCTGATTGACTCTACGTGGTTAACGTGCTCTATTCTGGTGCAAATGTGGTCGCCCTGAGGTGAAAAGAACACCTGCGTTTTATTCTTCAATCTTTTATAGGCAGAAGAATTTATTATTCGTGTATAGTCGCGCTCAAAGACGGTACGCATATCACCCTCCTGATGATAAAGCGGTACAGCCCTTTGTGATATATTTTCCCACTTGGGATTTTTTTCGTTTGCGGCATAATCAATAAGTGCGTCCTTCATTTACTCACCTCTTTTTTTTGATTATACCAAAAAAAGTCAGATTTTACAACAGTTTTTTCTTTTATTCGGTACGCAAAAATAAGATTTTATTAAAATTGTTTCCTGCCCTATTTTGCAAATGTCCTCAAAAGAGAATTTTTTCACCTCATAATTTTTGGAAAATGGATTTTTGCAGGGTACGGTTATACAAAAGAAGCAAACCCTGCCACACTCCATATCTATTTCCACGTCGTCCACGTAGCCTATTCTTTCGCCCGTGGTGGTATTTATCACCTCTTTACATGAAAGCTCCTTTAAGGTGACATACCTGCAGTCTATTTCTTCCATAAATATCCTCCTACCATAAACCTGATTGTTTAATTATATCCTTTTTCAGCTGGTTTATGATTTTTTTCTCTAATCTTGATATATATGACTGTGATATTCCCATAGAATCTGCTAATTCTTTTTGTGTAACTTCTTTCTTTCCGCAGAGCCCAAATCGTGAGCATATTATTTCTTTATCTCGGTACGAAAGTCGTGATATAGCCTTATAAATCATTGACTTTTCCTCTTCGGCTTCGATACCGCGATGCACCTCGTCACCGTCGCCAGACAAAATATCGCCAAGCAAAAGCTCGTTTCCGTCCCAGTCTGTGTTTAAGGGCTCATCTATGGATATTTCTAGCTTTATGGGCGTAGTTTTGCGGATATACATCAATATTTCGTTCTCGATGCATTTTGATGCGTAGGTAGCTATTTTTATATTTTTGGCAGGGTTAAAGGTGTTTATTGCTTTTACAAGACCGATTGTACCTATCGACACAAGGTCCTCTGTACCGATGTTTGTGGATTCAAACTTCTTCGATATGTAGACAACGAGTCTGAGATTGTGAGATATGAGCTTTTCCCGTGCCGAGAGCGCTTTATTTTCATCCTCGCTTAAAAGGTCACGCATTACTCGCTCTTCCTCGTCTGCCTCTAAAGGAGGGGGTAAATTTATGGAAGATGTGACGTAAAAAACCTTTCCTGACAAAAGGCGTTGCAGAGCATTTTTGATTATTTTAATTATATTGAACATAGCTTTCTCCTTAAACAATCAGTGGTACGATTCCGTCGATACCGTGTAAATTATCGCAAGAATCGCTTATCACGATGATAAATTTTTCTCTATTGTATTTTTCGTCGTCAAAGGTGATTTTGCTTGGAATAAACCCTGACACACTTCCCTTTCCCGTTGCGGTAAGAATTTCGGTTTGGTGCTTTGTCGTCTCGTTAACCGTAATGCCCTTTAGCGCAATTTGCCTAATAAATATAATCCTCATTCCCGTTGAAGCGTCCCGTGCCATATTACCGCTGTCGATTAGCAAGGCAAGGTGCTTTTTAACTCCTTCGTGCTCCAGGGTTGCCATAACTATTGGCATTTTAAAGCGGTTTACAACTGCTCTTTGAAAAAAGAAATAGAGAATGGTTGATAGAAGCGCCGTGGCAAGCAGAGCAAGGAATAGATGCTCTCGGGTTTTCAAAAGATTATTCGTTAGATTCTTCAAGGCTATTACGCACCCTCCGATGAAGCTTTCGCAGGTCAGAAACGTAATAGTACCAACGATTATTTTACGCAAGCGACTGACTCCAACCGTAATAGCGCATAAGACAAAAGGCAGGAGCATATGTATATAAAAATTGAATCCCGTAAAGAAGGCGACGCTTGAATATATTGCACCAACGGCACAAGCCATGTGATAACGCCATTTGGGGATATATAAATATAAAATTTTTCCAACGGCAAAAAGAGAGAGATAGTCAACGATATAATTTATCATAAAAAATAAATCGATATAAATCTTAATCACCTCGTAAGAACATTATAAATACTTCGGGTGTTTTATTTTGTCGCTTTACTTGCAAACAAAAAAAGAAGGTAATCTAAAATTACCTTCTTTTTTGTTTAGTTATTTCCTTTGTTAAGGCTGTCAATAGTGGATTCTATCCTTGAAATTTCTTTTTTAGTCTCGTCAATTTCACGGGAAAGGTCGTCTCCAATGCCGTCAAATCTTTCTCGGTCTCCGTTTGCAGAAGCAATTGCGCCCGTAAAGGTAGTACAAATTATTTCACCGCCGTCTGCAAGCTTTATTATATTATCAACCATTTTAGCAAATTGCTCGTCACGGTATGAATAGAACTTGTGGTCAGTGCCGATAAAATATGCAAGTGACCCACCGTCGCAAAGAGCGGCGAGGGAGTCTGGAACGTTATCAACGAACCAACCAACACCGTTTATGGTATTGGTGCTGATTGCATCGTAAGCAATATCGTATATGGTATAATTCTTGGTAAGAATTTTATCTATACCGTAATGAGATAGGTCGATATTATCCAATAGCGAGGATTTCTCGGCTTCGACGCACAAAATTTGCGGTATTGTTATCTGGCGATCTTCAAGCGTGTCGGATGTTTCTTCGTACCACTCGTCAAATTCCCCTTCCCCGTTCCAGTAAAGCGCCGTTTCCCAGCCTTTTTCCACCAAGGGTTGCAGAGTGTTTTCCGAAAAATCCTCGTCTACGTTTACAAGGTTTTCGAGTGAAAAGCAAAGTGTGGCAGGAACGCCCTTTTCCTCTAAGATAGGCACGATATCCTGAAAAACATATTCCTCGGTGTCGAGAAAGACAAGAAGCATCCTTCCAATTCCTTGCTGTACCTCAGTATACTCGTCTTGAAGAGCTTCCAGCTTTTCTTCAAGCAATTTCTTTTCCGTGCGGTAAGTGCTTGTTTCAAGCTCTATTTGGTTATAGGCTTTTTGTTTTTCCTCTTTATAGTGGGAATTAACGTAGGTCGCAACTAAAATTACAAGGGCTATTGCAACCGAGAGGAGCGTAATAATTCTTTCTTTCATATCCTATCCTCAATCAAATAATATTTTCTTTCTGGTGACAGTATAGTAGCTTAGTAAATTTCCGAAAACGTTCTTCGCCTTCAAGCCTTGTATAAGAAGCTCCGGATTAAGATAGCTATCAGGCTCGGCAGAAAGACGCAATTCCATTATTATTTTCTTTCCTTCCTGAATAATATTACTTTTCTTGATCATCGGGGTAATATCTATTTCCTTGTCCCCTGCCTTTGATTTTTTCGTTACGACTATGGGATTTTCAAGGGCTGACCGTATTTTTTCGGATATATTAGTATCTTCCGACAGCTCCATAAAAATCTCGTAATCAGCGCTCTTTATATCCGAAAACTTGCTTTCGGGGTAATACGCCCTGATGAAGTCAAGTCCCTTTGGAAGATTCGGCAGGATAGCTTCTTTAAACTCCTCGGGAGTATATAGAGGCACGTTTGGGCGTGATTCGTCCATTTCCATATATACGTCCATCATTTCGCACTCACTCTCACAGCCGACACTGAGGGTAAGGGCAAAAACCATTTTTGGATGAGGGTTAAAGCCTTGAGTGTATCTTATCGGAATATGGCTTCTCTTGATAATTCGTGCAATAGCGCGCTGGAGATCAAGATGAGATATGTATTTCAAGCCGTCCTTTTTAGTAAACTCAAATCTTATAATATTACGGTTTTCCATTTGCTATTAGTTGCCTTTCATAATACTGCAATCCATCGCTCCACACCCCGAGCATTTTTCACGGCAGTTAGGAGTAACGATTCCCTTGTGCGCCTTTTCATTCTCTCTCGCGAGGAATTCCTTGGTGACACCGATATCGATAATATCCCAAGGAAGAATTTCGTCGAAGGGAATATGCCTATTTGCGTAAAAATGGGGGTCTATGCCAACGTTTTCAAAAGCTTTTGTCCATCTGTCAAAGCTGAAATGCTCGCTCCAGGCGTCAAATTTTTGACCGAGAGCGTATGCCTCTACGATAGCACGGGAAAGTCTTCTGTCGCCCTTGGCAAGTATCGCTTCTATATAGCTGACCTTAGCGTCGTGCCACGTGTAATGGATTTTCTTTGTAGTGATACTGTCCTTCAAAAGCATTTGCTTTCGGTGAAGCTCCTCTATATCGTCCTGAGCCTCCCATTGAAAAGGAGTGAAGGGCTTCGGCACGAAGCAGGAAACGCTGATGTTAACGGTAACGCCCTTACCCTTTGGCTTGTTGGGTTGATTGTAGAATAGATTTACAAGTGCTTGTGAGAGAGTTGCAATAGCAACAACGTCCTCGTCGGTTTCGGTGGGTAAGCCCGACATAAAATAGAGCTTGACCGAGGTTCTGCCCTCCGAAAACGCCCAGCCGATAGTACGGAAAAGGTCCTCTTCGGTAACGCCCTTGTTGATGACGTCACGGAGCCGCTGAGTTCCTGCCTCAACTGCAAAGGTCAGTCCCGATTTTCTCAGGCTCATAACCTTGTCCATAAGCTCTTTGGTAAAGCTGTCAATTCTAAGAGACGGCAAAGAGAGGTTGATTTTCTCATCGTTAGTCCATTGAAGCAGTAAATCGGTCATCTCGGGCAAACGGGAATAGTCGCTGGAGCTGAGGGAGGATATAGAAATCTCCTCGTAACCGCAATTCATTACCGTTTCCTTTGACATTTCGTTAATCACCTCGGGTGTGCGCTCACGCACGGGACGGTAGATCATACCTGCCTGACAGAAGCGACAGCCTCTTATGCACCCTCTGAAAATTTCAATAGTTGCTCTGTCGTGCACAGTCTCGATATACGGGATAATCTGACGGGTAGGATAATGGGCATCGTCAAGATTTTTAACTATTCTTTTCTTGATTTTTTTGGGTGCGCCGTCCTTGACGATGATTTCGGAAATCGTGTTGTCATCGTTATATTTGAACTCGTAAAGTGAGGGCACGTAGAAGCCCTCAAGCTCGGTGGCAACCTTAAGAAGCGTTTCCTTCTTTGAAAGCTTTTTCTTCTTGCAGTCCACCAAAAGCTCTGCAAGCTCGCAAAGCGCCTCCTCACCCTCGCCTATTGACAGAATGTCAAAGAACTCGCAAAAGGGCTCGGGATTGTAGGTGCAGGGGCCTCCGCCGAGAATAAGCGGAAAAGTGTCGTCCCTATCCTTTGCATAGAACGGAATTTTCGCCATATCAAGCATATACAGAAGGTTTGTATAAAGCCCCTCGTATTGTACCGTCATTGCAAAAACGTCAAAATCACGGATAAAATCACCGCTTTCAAGGGTAAAAAGCTGAATGTCGTTTTCCCTCATTTTTTCCGCCATATCAAGAGCGGGCGCAAAGGTGCGCTCACACCACACGTTTTCCATTGAATTGAGGGCGGAATACAAAATCTTCATTCCGAGATTTGACATTCCTATCTCATATAAATCGGGAAAGCCGAAGGCGACTCTCAGGTCAACCTCATTCTTGTCCTTGATGGTTTCCCACTGTTCACCGCCCGTATAACGAGCAGGCTTTTCAACGTCCTTTAAAAAGCGCTCAATGTCTTTTCGCATTTGTTATTTCCTTTCGAGAACTTTCTTTAAATACAAACCTGTGTAGGAATTTTTATTTTCGGTTAACTGCTCGGGAGTACCGACGCCAATTACCGTGCCACCGCGGTCTCCCCCCTCCGGTCCCATATCTATAAGGTAGTCTGCCGACTTTATAAGGTCGAGGTTGTGTTCGATTACGATAACGGTGTTACCCTTGTCCACAAGAGATTGAAGAACTTTTATCAGCATCTTAACATCGGCGGAATGGAGTCCCGTCGTGGGCTCGTCGAGAATATAAAGAGTTTTGCCCGTCGAAGCACGGGAAAGCTCTGTTGCAAGCTTCACTCTCTGCGCTTCACCGCCCGAAAGGGTGGTTGAGGACTGACCAAGCTTGATATATCCCAAGCCGACGTCGCAAAGTGTCTTGATCTTGTTTCGGATATAAGGTACGTTTTCAAAGAATTCACACGCCTCCTCGGCGGTCATATCGAGAACGTCGGCAATGCTCTTGCCCTTGTATTTTACTTCAAGCGTTTCTTTGTTGTAACGCTTGCCGTGGCAGACGTCGCAGGTTACGTAGACGTCGGACAAAAAGTGCATCTCGATTTTCGTCGTTCCGTCGCCCTGACACGCCTCGCATCTACCACCCTTGAGGTTAAAGGAAAATCTATCTTGTCCGTAGCCCTTTTCCTTTGCGCTTGTAGTTGAAGCAAAGAGGGCACGAATGTGATTGAATACGCCCGTATAGGTGGCGGGATTAGAGCGCGGCGTTCTTCCTATGGGTGATTGGTCAATGTCGATAATCTTGTCAAGATGCTCTATTCCCTCAATGCGAGAATACTTACCGGGGCGCAGGGATGCACGGTTCAAGTCTCTTGCAAGAGCCTTATAGACGATTTCGTTAACAAGAGAGGATTTTCCCGAGCCCGACACGCCCGTAACGCAGACAAACTCTCCAAGAGGAAATTCAACGTCTACGTTTTTAAGGTTGTTTTCAGTTGCGCCTATTACCTTCAGCACGTTTCCGTTACCACTTCGTCTTGTGGCAGGAATTTCTATTTTTTCGGTGCCTGCTAAAAATCTGCCCGTCAAAGAGCTGTCGCATTTCATAAGCTCCTCGGGCGTACCAGAAAAGACAACCTCACCGCCGTGAGTGCCTGCGGCAGGGCCTATATCCACAACGTAGTCGGCAACGCCTATGGTTTCCTCGTCGTGCTCAACGACGATTACCGTGTTTCCTATGTCACGGAGCTTTTTAAGGGTGGCAATCAGTTTGCCGTTGTCCCTTTGATGAAGTCCGATGCTGGGCTCGTCAAGAATATACATAACGCCGACGAGAGAAGCGCCTATTTGTGTGGCAAGTCGGATTCTCTGGCTTTCACCGCCCGACAAAGTGCCCGAACGTCGTCCGAGAGATAAATAGTCAAGGCCTACACTCATAAGAAAATCAAGTCTCGTGGTTATTTCCTTCAAAATTTCGCGTGCTATTTCACGGTCCTTATCCGAGAGCTGAAGGTCAGAAAAGAACTTGATTAAATCCGATATGCTTAAATCGCAAAGGTCAACGATGCTCTTATCTCCTACTGTTATACTAAGCGCCTGAGGGTTAAGACGCTTGCCTTTACACTCGGGACAATCGGTCTCGTAAAAGAACTCGTCGTAATATTCGCCCTGACCCTCTTCTACACGGCGGTTTATAATATTAACAACACCGTCGAAGGTTACCTCGTAGTTTCTGGTACGGCCGTCTTTCTTGTAAGGAATTGTGTAAATTTCATCCCCTGTGCCATACATCAGCACACGAAACGCTTCTTCGGAAAAATCGCAGACGGGGGTATCGAGGTCAAAGCCGTGTCTTTCACCGACCTGCCTGAATATTCTCGTTGTCCAGCCGTCTTTATCAAGGCTTTTAAAGCCGTTTACCTTAATTGCACCGCCTGCGAGTGTAAGGGTTTTATCATCGATTATTTTTTCAATAGCAAGAGTCTTGGTAGTGCCGAGTCCTGCACAGTGAGGACATGCGCCGAACGGATTATTAAAGGAAAAGAGACGTGGTGTAATTTCACCAAAGCTGTATTCGTGCTCTTCACAAGCAAAGTTTTCAGAAAAGGTTACTATCTTATCGCTGTCATTTTCGTCCTTGTCCACAAAATCGACCATCATAAGACCGTGTGACATAGACAGTGCCGTCTCAACGGAATCGGTAAGCCTTTGCTCTACCCCGTCCTTTAGAACAAGTCGGTCGACGATTATCTCAATATTATGCTTTTTGTTTTTGTCAAGCTCGATATTATCCGAAAGACTCATTGAAAAGCCGTCAACTCTTACTCGGGCGAAGCCTTCCTTGATTGCATCGTGAAATATCTTTTCGTGCAATCCCTTTTTACCTCTTATAACGGGAGCAAGGACTTGAAAACGGGTGCCTGCAGGATAAGAGCATATTCTTTCAACGATCTGGTCAACGGTCTGCTTCTCGATAACCTTTCCGCAAATTGGACAATGGGGCACGCCGATGCTGGCGTAAAGAAGCCTTAAATAGTCGTATATTTCGGTTACAGTTCCAACGGTGGAGCGAGGGTTTTTAGAGGTGGTTTTCTGGTCGATAGAAATAGCGGGAGAAAGTCCTTCTATAAAGTCTACGTCGGGCTTGTCAAGCTGACCTAAAAACTGTCTTGCATAGGAGGAAAGTGAATTAACAAACCTTCTGTAAGCCTCGGCGTAAAGCGTATCGAATGCAAGAGAGGATTTACCCGAGCCCGACACACCGGAAAATACCACGAGCTTGTCTCTTGGTATTTCAACGTTGATATTTTTCAGGTTGTTTTCTTTTGCACCGATAATTCTGATTGTGTTCATTTTGCTTTTCCTTTTAGTTCAATAATCTTGTCTCTCAGCATTGCCGCCGTCTCGAAGTCGAGAATTCGTGAAGCTTCCTTCATTTCACGGGTCAGTTTATCGATAAGTCTGGTTCTTTCCTTTTCGGTCATAATGGACTTGTTGGCGTTAAGCTTGGAGAGAGTCTCGGCAGAGCGGTCTGCTACCTCTAATTTATCGTGTATTTCCTTTTTAACGCTGTGAGGCGTTACGTTGTGTTCCTTGTTATATTTGTCCTGCAGAGTTCTGCGCCTCAAGGTTTCATCAATTGCAAATTTCATTGACGAGGTAACCTTGTCGGCGTACATTATTACCCGTCCGTCAACGTGACGTGCGGCACGGCCGATAATCTGTATAAAGGAGGTATCGGAGCGCAAAAAGCCCTCTTTGTCTGCGTCAAGAATTGCAACGAGTGATACCTCGGGCAAGTCAAGTCCTTCTCGAAGGAGGTTAATACCAACGAGCACGTCGAATTTGCCCTGCCTCAGCTCCTTTATTATTTCCACTCTGTCTATGGTTTCAACGTTGTGGTGCATATATTTTGCCTTAATACCGCTGGTTATCAAAAAGGCGGTCAGATCCTCTGCCATTTTCTTCGTGAGAGTAACGACAAGTGCCCTTTGCCCCTTGGCAATTCTCATGTTGATTTTGGATATGAGGTCATCTATCTGCCCCTCTATCGGACGTACCTCTACGTTGGGGTCAAGGAGTCCCGTGGGACGAATAATCTGTTCTACCACCGCCGTGCTTTCGCCGATTTCATAATCGCTGGGTGTTGCGCTGACGTATACTATCTGGTTAAGCTTGCTTGTAAATTCATCGAAGCGAAGCGGTCTGTTGTCGTATGCGCTTGGCAGACGGAAGCCGTAGTCTATAAGGTTTTTCTTTCTTGCTACGTCACCGCCACTCATTCCTCTAATCTGCGGAACTGTTGCGTGAGATTCGTCAATAAAGAGAAGAAAATCGTCGGGAAAATAGTCGAGCAAAGTATATGGGGTTGACCCAGGCTTCTTTCCTGCGAATATTCTCGAATAGTTCTCGATACCCGAGCAATATCCAACCTCTTCAATCATTTCAATGTCGTATTTGACCCTCTCCTCTATCCTCTGTGCCTCAAGGAGCATATTGTTGTTCCTGAAAAATTCAATTCTTTCAACAAGCTCGTCCTTTATCTCACGGATAGCACGCTCTTTTTTATCAAGGGAGGTTACGTAGTGCGATGCAGGATATAGTGCAACGTGGCTTAAAACGGCGGTAATTTCACCCGTTACTACGTTGATTTCGCTGAGCCTCTCAATTTCGTCACCGAAGAATTCTACTCTGATAACCTCCTCGCTGGCGCCTGATTGGTATATCTCCACCACGTCGCCTTTAACACGAAAATGGTTTCGTGTGAAGTCGATGTCGTTTCTTTCGTATTGAATTGATACGAGCTTTGCAATAAGCTCTTCTCTTGACATCATCATTCCGGGTCTCAAGGAGATGACCATATTTTTATATTCAATCGGGTCACCGAGAGAATATATACAAGAAACGCTGGACACGATGATTACGTCCCGCCTTTCAAAAAGAGCCGACGTTGCGGAATGGCGCATTCTGTCAATGTCCTCGTTGATGGAAGAATCCTTTTCTATATACATATCCTTACCCGGTACGTATGCTTCGGGCTGATAGTAATCGTAATAGGAAACAAAATACTCAACGGCGTTATTTGGGAAGAATTCGCGGAATTCCGAGCAAAGCTGAGCGGCAAGAGTCTTGTTATGTGCAAGAACAAGAGTGGGCTTGTTTACCCCTGCAATTACGTTTGCCATAGTGAAGGTTTTACCCGAGCCCGTTACACCAAGTAACGTTTGTGCCTTGTCACCCGAATTGATTCCGTGGATAAGCTTGGCAATGGCTTCAGGCTGGTCGCCAGTTGGTTTATACGGCGCAACTAACTCGAAGTGATCCATAGTAAAACCTCCTTTTCATTCTCTGAATTTTCAATATATTATTATAACACATTTTTTATAAAATTTAAAGGGGTGAATAAGATTTTCTGTTAAAAAAGCGCAAAGCCTCTATAGCTCTGCGCTTTTCGTACAAGTTATTTATTGGAATCACAGCAACTCCGTTTTAGTTAAAGATGTTATGAAGTGTAATTGTCAAAAACCGGGCTTTATTTTTCTTTAATTTCCTTACCGTTGGCGTCGTAATTGCGAGTAACGGAAGTAAGCAGTTTGCCCTTTACGTTATACAGGTTTTCCACTACCGTGGTGCCTGTGAGAGAGTCGGTAGAATCGTATCTTGAGGTTAATTGCATCTTGATATTACCATAGTCATCTCTTTCGTAGACGTCGGTTTTTCTTTCAATCAGATTAGACTCGCCATCTGTCAAGTACATTCTGGCAGTTGCGCAAAAGCCGTTATCGTCATACACGTACTCTTCTACCTTTTTGGTTTTAATTTCTCTGTTTTCGCCAAGGTAGTTAACGGTTAATCCCGTAAGCTTCTCGGCGTCGTCGTATCTGTATTCGTATATCTCACCCGATACAAACGTGTCGTCGCCCGTCATTGAGGATTTAGATAAAGTAAGGGTATTTCCGTTTTTGTCATAAGTATATTCGCTTTCAACGTATGACGCAACGGCGTTTTCCTCAAATTCGCTTTCAATAACGTTAACCTTCTTGTCGTTTTCGTACTTTATGATTACCATATTCTTGACGGTAGCGTCATCGTTATAGGTGGTTGACGAGCTGATAGTAACCTCGCCATCGGAATTATAGGTATAGTAGGTCTCGCTATTTAGAGCAAGGTTATCGTATTGATCTACAAACGAACGGAAAAGATTATTCATTTTCCCCTCGTCGTTATAAACGATATCGTATTGCTCTCTGAGGCTTCCCGTTGTAGTCGTTTGAACTGCCGCAACTGTTACCAGCCCGTCGTTGTTATACTGCCACGCGGTAATAACGGTAGCAAAGTTGGTCGTCTGGGAAAACATTGTGGGTTTGCCGTCATCGCCAATGGTGATTTCGTAGAAAAGCGTCTCGTCACCTGAGGTGACGGTCACGCTTGATACCTTTTCTGTGAAGCTATAATCTATCGTACCAAGGTCGATGTAGTTAGACGAAACGGGTGTGCCGTCGTCGGCGTATCTGTTTTCAACGACAAGCTTTTTATTTTGGTATATTTCTTCCTTTACGATAGCGCCTGAAGCGTTGCAGGTGAAGTTGACGTAAAGATTTTTACCGCCTGCACGCTTAGGAAAGGAATTTTCATCATATTCAATTCTTAAATTCTGTCCTTGATACACTATACCGTCAAGTATGCCATTTTCGTCGTAGCTATAAGTGTGCTTCAAATTGTCAGCGCCGACAATCGCCTCGTTAAGAGTAACGGGGTCGAGAGTTTTAACCTCGGTTAGCTTTCCGTCTTCATAAATATATTTCGTGATACCGATAGAGCTATGGGCATAAAGCACACGGGTATCTACCTCGGTTTCCGCTTCACTGCAGGAAGAAAACACCATTATTAGAAATAACATTAAAAGGATAAGTGTATTGCGTTTGCGCATAGTTTTCATTCTCCGTTATGTTTTTTCATATTATAGCATAAATAGTACAAAAAAGAAACAATTAAATGTTAAAATTTAAAGACGGACAAAGAGGTCCGTCAATTAAATTTAGTGTTTATTCCGCTTTGCCGTCACAATAGAGACAACGGTAGAGCTTTTCCTCCTTATTCTTCAAAACGAAGATATGGTCAAGCTCCTGCTCGGTTGCGGAAATGCAACGTGGATTTTTGCAGGAAATAATATTAACAAGGCGCTCGGGTAAATCAATCTTCTTTTTTTCAACAAGAACTGTGTCCTTGATAACGTTGATGGTTACGTCGGGATCGATATAACCAAGAGCGTCGACGTCAATTTCGATGTTACAGTCAATTTTAATAATGTCCTTCTTGCCCGTTTTAGAGCTTGGAACGTTTCTTATCAATGCTACCGAGCAATCAAGGCTATCGAGCTTCAGGAGATTGTATATCTCCATTCCCTTGCCTGCGGTGATGTGGTCGATGACTATTCCGTTTTTAATAGAATCAATATGCATTTATATCTCCTCCAGCAATTTAAGGATGAGCGCCATTCTGATGTACTTTCCGTAAAGGGCTTGCTTGAAATAGCAGGCTCTGGGGTCGCTGTCAACCGCAACGCTGATTTCGTTTACTCTTGGCAATGGATGCATTATGCACAGATCCGACTTTGCACGAGTAAGCTTGGCGGGGGTGAGCACGTAGCTATCCTTCAGCCTGAGATAATCGTCCTCGTTGAAGAATCTTTCCCTTTGAACTCTGGTCATATAGAGAATGTCAAGCTCTCCGAGAACGGCTTCGAGGTCGGTAGTTTCCACAAAGGACAAATTGTTCTTTTCGATAACATCCTTTTTGACGTAGTCGGGAACCTTAAGCTCGTCGGGTGAAATAAGAACGAATTTAATTCCACTGTATCTTGATAAGGCGCTGATAAGAGAATGAACTGTTCTGCCGAACATAAGGTCACCGCAAAGACCTACGGTAAGATTGTCAAAACGACCTTTTTCACGGTAAATA
>JAZSLY010000169.1:0-9145 GCA_045535585.1 Eubacteriales bacterium | reverse complement strand
GTCCTTGATGCGTTCCGAAATAATACGGGCGATGTTTGACAAAACCTTGTCGCCTTGGTTAAATTTAATCATTTTTTTATTCTCCTTTTGGAATTTTAGATTATTTATAGTGCCAGAGCTTTTATTTGATGTCATCAAGCGTTCCGCCTGCACAGAGCGTTATCAGTTCCTGACGGGTAAGAGGTCTGCCAAAGTCTTCATCCTCAATAATGTCGGGCTTAACGTGGAAGCCTGCCGTTTCAAGATGATAAATAGAAATCATCTCCTTGAAATATTGAAGAACCTTTTCGTTACGGCTGAAATTGTTTCTTGCAAGCTCTGCATCAATTACCGCTCTGTAATAGAAGAGAAGCCACTTTTTACTGCTTCTGATATTCTCTGGAAGCACTGCGTGAGCGTCGAGGATAGCCTTTTCAATTTCAAATATCTTTTCGGGATGAGTGATAGGATATCTGTGTCCAATCTCCCAGCCGCGCCACAAGGTGTCGTCCATATCAAAGACTGCGTCGTGAACACGCTCCAGAATTTCTCCCGTCAAGCCGAACTCGTAGGTAAGATATTCCTTGATAGTGTCGGAGGCAGACTGGTTATCACGGTAGAAGCGAAGCATAATTACCTTGTTGATATCCTCGAAAAAGCCCTCGCAATAGGGCGTTCCGCCTTCAAGCTTGTCGCCGTCTCTGTCGAAAATCTTTTGCAATCTCTTTGGAATGGGAGCTGCACCGTATCCTCCCCAGGGAGTTACATTGCACATACTGATTTCGGGGAAGCCGATAAGAGGCTTTAACATATCGTTTTCAAAGGCGTACTTGTGAGAATAAGGCTCTGCCATCAAATACGGACAATCTGCGAACTTTCCGTCCTCAATAGCCTTTTTGAGAAGCTCAAATTCACTCACGTCGTTGTAAAAGTGTGCAAAATACCAGGTGCATAAAATAGGCTTAACGTTGGGCCAGTATTCTTTAAGAAGTGGAATAATCGCCTCACAGCACCTTATGTAGCCGTTACCTCCCCATGGTGCGCAATCGGGGCAGGTACAACCGCCCTGGTCGTAAGGGAAGAGAAGGAAATAGTCGGGCTCAACGTCGCGAAACGCTTCAAGGTATTCTCTGCGGTATTCTAATATCTTTTCGATTCCGCCCGGCTTTGACGGACAGATTTCAATGTGGTAGTGTCCGCAAAGGTCGATTTTATAGCCATCGTGTCCTCCCGTCCAATCTGCGCGAAGCTCAACGGGACTGTTGCTGAACGCCTCGTTTACAATAGCGGTAAAGCTTGTTTTAACGCCGATTGATTTTGCGTATCTGAGAAGCTTTGAAAGCCTTTCAACGTATTTTTTGCCGTCTGCCATCGAGGTGTGCTGTGACATATCGAACCAAACCTGCAAAACGTTCATACCCCAGAGGGCAAGGTCGTCTATATCGCGGTAAAGCTCCTCAAAGGGCGCTTCCTCGTAATAATTGTGATTGTGGGAGGCAAAATATAATCCCGAAAACTCTCTGCGAGAATGAATAGTACAATTCTTCATATCGGGGTGACGGAGGTACCGTCCTGCAATATCAAGAATTTGTGAATGTGAGCCTGCGGTGATGACTCCGTCTTCAAATTTTCCGTCGTATTCACCAAGCGACTCGTCAATGACGAGAGTTAAATCTGCTCCGTCCTTGATGCGTTCCGAAATAATACGGGCGATGTTTGACAAAACCTTGTCGCCTTGGTTAAATTTAATCATTTTTTTAATTCTCCTTTTGGAATTTTACAACGTGAGTATATAACAAAAAAAGGGGTTTGTCAAGCATTTTGGGAATGAAAGTTTTGAGAAAGTTTTTTTATTCTTTTTGTACAAAAAAAGCCCGTTAAATTTTAAATTTGCACGTTATAAAATATACATATTAACGAATTTCCTCATAAATGTTGCAATAAATTGATTGGTATGGTATAATGTATAGACTATGAATTAAGGAGTTGGTATTTTTATGGACGACAGTCCTGCCGGGTATTTAATTTCAATTTTAGTATTGTTAATTTTGGCTGCCTATTTTGCAGGTGCGGAGATTGCTCTGGCATCGGTTAACCGTATCAGGTTAGAGAACAAGGCAGAGGACGGCGACAAGAGAGCAAAGCGGGTAATCTACATACTTGACCATTTCGATAAGGCTCTTACAACCCTTCTTATCGGAACTAACGTTACCCATGCGGGAATTGCTACTCTCTCCACGGTGTTTACTTATACCTTATTTGACAGTATAGAGTCTATGCCCGATTACGCGGTGACCCTCTCTACCGTCATATCAACGGTGGTGGTATTCCTGATTGGTGAGATGATTCCAAAGGCTTTTGCAAAGGCTTGTAACGAAAAGTTTGCCCTTCTGATTTCAGGGTCCCTTACGTTTCTAATGAAAATCCTGACACCTGTCAGCTTTTTCTTCTCCACCGTCAGCGTTTGGGTAAGTCGCCCCTTCAAAAAGAAGGCGGAGGAAACTCCTACCGTAACCGAAGAGGAATTTTACGACATTATCGAAACCTTTGTTGAGGAAAACGAGCTTGACGAGGAGACTGAGGGCCTTGTGCAAAACGCCATCGACTTTTCCGCCCGTTGTGCAAAGGACGTAATGACCCCTTGGAGTAAGGTAGTTTACGTTCACGAACGCGACACTAACGAGAAGATTCTGGAGACCATACGAAAAACGAACTTTTCTCGCTTGCCCGTGGTAAACGACGAGGGCTGGGTCGTGGGAACTATGAGTATCCGTACCTTCCTGAAGCATTACTACAAAAAAGATGATTTTAACGTACGCGAAATAATGAACAGCGCGGCAATGATCAACGATTCCACCCCCGTGGACGATCTGCTTAGCACTCTTTCCACCAACCGTACGCATATCGCCTACGTTCACTCTGTTGGTAAGATTCTCGGAATTATCACAGTAGAGGACATATTGGAGGAGCTCGTGGGCGAGATATACGACGAAACGGAAGGGGGTAGTGCTAATGCTTAACCTTATCGTCATTATCGTTTGCCTTATCTTTTCCGCATTCTTCTCTTCCTCGGAGATTACCTACGCTTCGGCAAATAAGCTTCGTTTAAAGAGAGCTGCAGAGGAAAAAGGCTCCGTTGCCTCAAAGCTGGCGTACAAGATTTATAATAATTATGAAAGCGCCCTCGCAACCATTCTGATTGGCAACAACCTCGTTAATATCGCCTCCGAATCGGTGGCGACGGTTATCGTTATCTCTCTTCTCGGCTCATCATACGCTTGGGTAGCTACGGTCGTGATGACCGTTATCGTACTGCTTTGCGGAGAAATAGTTCCCAAGGTCGTGGTAAAGACTATGCCCGAAACCTTTGCAACTATTTTTGCTATCCCGCTCAACGCCCTGATGGTAATTACAAAGCCCATCGTCGTGATAGTGGACGGTATTATCAAGCTTCTTTCACACTTTTGGGAAAAGGGCGTAGACACTGCTCCTATCAGTAAGGAGGAGCTGGAAACTATCATCGATACGGTTGAGGACGAGGGTGTTATCGACGAGGAAAAATGCGACCTCCTTCAAAGCGCCTTTGACTTCAGCGAGGTGCAGGCATACGAAATCATCACTCCCCGTGTTGATATGCTTGCCATAGACGCCGATTCCGATAGGGAAAAGATGCTGGAGCTTATTCTGGACTCCACCTATACCCGTATCCCCGTTTATAAGGATACCGTGGATAACGTCATCGGCATCCTCCACGTTAACCTCGTAATGCGCGCCCTGACCGAAGACCCCAACGCCGATATTCTCTCTTCACTTCTGGAGCCCGTCTTCGTTCATAAAACCATGTCTCTTGACGACGTGCTTACCGTTATGCGTAAGAATCGCAGTCACCTCGTTATCGTCACCGACGAATACGGCGGAGTAATGGGCGTTCTTACTATGGAGGACGTAATGGAACAGCTGGTCGGCGATATCTGGGACGAAAACGACGAAATCGAGCCCGACGTTGTAGAGCTTTCCGACGGAATGCTTGAAATCGACGGCGATATGCGAATAGAGGACTTCTTTGACGAGGTGGAATTCGACACCCGTGACTTTGACGACGACAACGCCACCGTCGGCGGATTTGTAGTTCAATTACTTGGACACTACGCCGACCCCGGCGAAAAGGTGGATTACGAAAACCTCTCCTTCACCGTCCTTGAAATAGACAACCACCGTATACAACGACTTATGGTCGAGGTCCGTCCCGTTGAGGAAGAAACCGAAGAGGAAACCGAAGAATAGGAGATTGCTCTATGAAAGGAATAAAGCTTGGCGTTATTGGTATATGTATAAGCCTGCTGGGCATTGCTTTTGCAATGAATAACTTTATGGCGATTTGCTTATCTTTACTTGGCACGCTTCTTTCTGTGGTTGCTTACTTTGTCAAACACTAATATAAAACAAAAAATGCACTCCGATTGGAGTGCATTTTTTATGTATCTTTATTGTAAGATTTTAAACGATTGTCTTTCTAAGCCATTCGAGTGTGCAATTTACCATATGCTTACCTGTTTCAACGCTTGCTTCCTTTGCGCTTTCGGCAAACCACTCGGTGTTGCGGTCGCAACGGTCAAGGTCAACGAGCTCGGGGTAGGTACCCATCATAAGACTGGTTTCCCACTTGCCTGCGTGGTCGAAGCCGCCGCACTTGATCTGTGCGTCTGCGCCGATAAGAGGAATAACCTTGATGTATGAGAAGGGATCATCCTCACTGCCCATATCCTCATAGTAGGATGCATAGGCGTCGCTGCCCCACCAGCCCTTGCCAAGCTTTTCTTCCATATATTCCATAGTAACCTTCTTGGCAGCCTTGTGGCAAGCGATAGTCATAGGCATAAGTCCTGCGCCCTCGGTCTGATGATGAGCTACGAGGTAGATGTTCTTATGACCTGCGTTGATCATAGATTTAAGTATGCAGTAGAGATAGTTTGCGTAAGCGTCCTCATCTACGTGGAAGTGGCTGGGCTTGGGAGCACATACTGCGTAGGATGCAACGCCGTACCAGAGGGGAGGACATACAACGATTTCCTTCTCCTTTTCAAGTTCTCTCAGACAACCTGTGATTACAAGAGTATCCGTTCCACAGGAAGCGTGACGGGCATGATATTCAAGAGTACCGATGGGGATAATGAAGGGAACCTTTCTATCCACCGCGTCCTGAATTTCGTCGTATAACATTTCAAGCATTTGCATGGTTTCTTTCTCCTTTTTCTTTTGTAGATAAGAACATTATATTCCAAACATTTGTAAAAGTCAATAGAGGAGATGAGTATGTTATGATAATTTATCAATGAGTTTTCCATATATCTTTTGTGTCTCACTGGGAGTTTTAAGATTGAATACGAGCACGCCTTTTTCCGTTTCGACAATTATACATTCGGGGTTTTTATTATAGGCATAAATTGTGTAATCGTGGAATTCATCGTTATAGAATTTACCCATTGAAAGCTTCAGGGTACCAAAGCCGAATTTGCGAAATCCTTTATCAAAGCTGTTGCTGTAGGTAATATTTATAATTTCGTCATATTCCACGCCCGAGGCGGAATAGAGAAGAGAGTCGAGGCGTATTCCTTCATTCTCCAGTGTGACATTGATGTCACCGACAAGTGTTATAAATGCCACAGCAACAAGAATAATGACAATCGGTATGATGAAAACTGCCTTTCGTGCGGGGCGGTCGGGGAGAGTGCTATCCTCGCTTACTCCAAGCCTTTTTGAAATGACATAAGAATAAGCTATCGGCACAAGTGTCAGCACGAAAAGAGTGATAGCGGACACAGAAATGGCAATTAAGGTTGGAAGAAAGGCAGATATAAGTATCACAATTCCACCGAAAAACCATACTTTGCCCGCGAGCTTATGTGTTTTATTCCAGTTTTGCTCACTCGAGAGGGTAGAGGGAATTCTTATTCCAAAATAAAAGTTTTTCTTTGCCTTTGGAAGATAGTTTCCAATAACGGCAAAAAGTATACCTATGAAAGCAAAGGTCAAGGTCATAATGTCGAGCTTCAAATCAAGAGCGGTGATGTATATTATGGCATTTGTGAAAAGCGAGGTTGCGGGCATTATGAAGAAAATTAAGGTTGTTATCTTCTTGCTTTGACCTGCCACCCTTTTGTCTCTATTTGTAATTAAAAGACAAATCCAATGCAAAATAAGTAAGACAGCGGGCAAAAGAAATACTGCAAGAGGTTTTTCCATTACTCCGTCGGATTCTCCGTCAAGTGTGAAGTGAGTTGACATATTATCGGGTAGAGAATCATAAAAGATAGCACCGAAAATTGCAGGTAGGATTATTAAAATTGACGAAATAACAGCAAGAGCTTTATTGTTTTTAATCATTGTTTTCTCCTTTCAGGTTGGTTATCCATAGCATAATTTCTTCTAAAACCGACGCGTTCAGCTCGTAGTAGATGAATTTTCCCTCCCGTGTATCAAATATGAGGTCAGCCTCCTTCAACACCGACAGATGCCGAGAGATAGACGCGTCGGTCACCGAGAATTTCTTTGAAATCTCTCCTGCCGACATTCGTCCGTTTTTCAGATTGGTAAGGATGTCACGGCGTATGGGGTCGGACAAAGCCTTCAGCGTTTTTTGTAATGACAAAGGGACACCTCCGTTCACATTTAACATTTAACCTAATTGTTAAATGTATTATACAGCATAACAATCGCTTTGTCAAGAGGTTTTAAAAAGAAAATATTCCGATGACGAAAATAAAGAGAATGATGAGAGGGAGCAGATATTGAAGATAGGGCTTCATCCAGCGCTTGATTTTTGCACCCTTTCCCTGATTTGCCTCGGCAGAAAACGCATCAAAGCCCCATGCGTTTTTCCTCGTGCAGAAAAGAACTATTACGAGCGCGCCGATAGGGAGGAGGATATTCGACACAAGGTAGTCCTCTATATCCATAATACTCACCTCGTCACTCCATTTCAGAAGGTTAAAGCCAAGTATGCAGGGCAGGGTGAGAAGGGAGAGCGACGCCCCCGTCAGCGCAGAAAGAGTTTTTTTCTTTTTTGGAAATATATCACCGAGACACGCCACGATATTTTGAAAAATGGCAAAGACGGTGGTCAGCGCCGCAAAGCTCATAAATATAAAAAAGAATGCGCCTATCGCCCGTCCGCCCGTTACGCTATTGAATATCTGTGGCAGTACCTCGAAAACGAGGGCGGGACCCGTTTCCACGTCAATTCCAAAGGAGGCGCAGGCAGGGAAAATAATCAGACCGCAGACGATGGCGACGAAGGTATCAAGACAAGCTATCGTTATGCTCTCACCTAAAAGAGAGCGCTTTTTGTCGATATAGCTACCGAAAACCGCCATTGAGCCGATACCTACGCTTAAAGTAAAAAACGCCTGATTCATTGCCGCCGTGATAACTCGTATAAGTCCCTCTCCCGTAACCCTTCTCGGCAATAGATAAAATCTCACGCCCTCCCTGGCACCTTCAAGGGTCAGCGAATATACCGCAAGAAAAATCATAATGACAAGAAGCGCCAGCATCATAAATTTAACTGCCTTTTCAAATACGTTTTGCAGGTTAAAGGAGCATACCGCGGTGGATAGAAGAATAGTCAGGAGTGTAAAGACAATAACGGGCAGGGGAGTGGCAAGGGTGGAGGAAAAGAGCGCAGAAATTTCTGTGGCTGATAAAAATTGGAATTTTCCCACAAGTGAGTACGTAAAATATATAAGCATCCAGCTTGTGACGGGGATATAGAACATAGCAAGAAGCACGTTTCCCACAAGGGAAAGATAACCGTGAAGAAACCATTTCGAGCCCTTTGGCGCTATGGGGTCGTACATTCTCACGGGGCTTCTTCCCGACGCTCTGCCGAGGGAAAATTCCATAGTCATCACGGGAACGCCGATAATAGCCAAAAAAATCAGGTAAAACAAAACGAAGATACCACCCCCGTTTTCGCCCACTACCCCGGGGAATTTCCAAACGTTTCCCACACCTATGGCACAACCTGCGCTTATGAGAATAAAGCCGAGACGGGTGGCGATTTTTTCCTTGCCGTTATTCATTTTTTGTTCCCCCAATCAAAATTTACAGGTTTATTCTTTCCATAAATATAGCTTTTTAAAAGCGGAGGGTGTCAACCTGAGGTTGCAAAATTTAATGCTTAAAGGTGGTTGACAAGAAAATTAATAAGTGATATCATATTACTGTAAATTATAAATTGCAAACCTCGTTTGCAAAGGAAAGGTATGGTTATATAATGAGAATAATCGTTTGTGAAAATTATGAAGAAATGTCCGATGAGGCGGCGAAGATAGTTGCGTCTCAGGTTATTTTGAAGCCCGACTCCGTTCTTGGCTTTGCTACGGGAACAACTCCCCTCGGACTTTATTCAAGACTTATTGATAAGAACAAGAAGGGCGAAATCGATTTTTCAAAGGTAAGATCCTTTAACCTTGACGAATATTATCCCATTTCACCCGACAACAATCAGAGCTACAGATACTTTATGAACGAAAATCTGTTCAAGCACATCAACATCGATATCAACAATACCAAGGTGCCCGACGGCAGAGCAGCCGACCCCGACGAAGAGGGAAGAAAATACGACGAGGCTATTGAAGCGGCAGGCGGTATCGACCTCCAGATTCTCGGAATCGGCAGAAACGGACATATCGGCTTCAACGAGCCTGACTCTGCTCTTATTGCAGGTACACATCGCACGGGTCTTACGCAGAGCACTATCGAGGCTAACTCCCGTCTCTTCAACAGCATTGACGAGGTGCCCACAGAGGCTCTTACAATGGGTATGGCTTCCATATTGAACACCCGAATGATAATTCTCCTTGCTAACGGCAAAAATAAGCACGAGGCTTTGAAGGATTTACTCGACGACAAAATCACCACCTCCAATCCTTCAACCTTCCTTAAACTGCACAAAAACGTAGTTATTCTTTGCGATAAAGAATGTTATAACGGATAGCAATAAATAGGCTGTAAAAACTCATTAGAGTTTTTGATGTGACCCCAAAAAGTTAGACTTTTTATAGCGTAGTAGTTTTGATGACTGCTACGCTGTTTTTATGCAGCCAAGGTGATGAGCCGATATTGTACCGGACTCATCCAGCCAAGTTTTTCTTTAATTCTTTTT
>JAZSLY010000018.1:0-11325 GCA_045535585.1 Eubacteriales bacterium | reverse complement strand
ATCTTGTCCACGAAGTCTACGGGGGATATCTCGGGGGTTATGCGATGGTCGACGGTACCGCTCTCGGTTTTTTCACCGCCTGCAGTACCCGTCACCACCTTGTCCGTCTCACTCTTATCGGAGGAAGCGTCCACGCTCTTCATATATCTGTCGAAGATTTCGTCCTCACGCTCCGCCTCGTAGTCACGGCTATCGGCATATCTGTCGTAGGCTTCGTCCTCCCTCGACGCCTTGTAGTCACGGTTTTTAACGTATCTGTCAAAAATCTCGTCGTCACGCTCTGCCTCAAACGCACGGTTACCCACGTATCTGTCGTAGATTTCATCGTCACGCTCCGCCTCAAACGCACGGTTCTTCACGTATCTATCAAAGGTCTCGTCATCACGCTCAGCCTCGAATTCGCGGTCACGGTTGAGCTGAGCGAGATACTCCGACACCATTTTCAGCTCGGTAGAGTTAGCGTTCTTCAAGAAATCCGACAGAGCACTTGCCTTGGAGTCGGCACGCTTTTTCTCGTTTTCGCTCAAAGCCTTTGCGGTACTGCCGTCAATCTGCGACATAGCAATATTCCTTGCTATATTGTTGTCAAGCTCTGCCTGAACGCTCTCACCCGAGTGGGAAAGACCCTTTTCAAGAAGCCCTGCCTTAGTGTTCTTCAGGGCAATTTTATTTGAAGCGTCCGCTTCGTTCTTGGCACGGGCGCCCTCCTCTTTGATTTTCTTTTCCTTACTGTCGTACTCTCTGTCAAGACTTGAGAGAGCGAGGTCGTATCTCTCCTTCAGCCTCTTTATCGTGTTGGCATATCCAAGCAGAACAGTATTCGTGTATTCCTTTGCACTATTTGCCATAATCATCCTCCTAACTTACAACTGCGCCTAATACCAGCTTTTCAAGCAATAGGTCGCCCCATTTCCATTTTTTTAAGTATTGAACGGTATTGTCGTTCAGAACGAAAAGCTTTTGAATAAGCTTTTCAAAGGTTTCGGGACAGAGGAAGGTTTTCACCGAATAGGTGTCCGAGGCGTCCACGCTGTTTTCCACGAAATAGCTCTTGTAGCCACGCACGTCGAGATGCACGCATTTTGAGTTTATCACGCCTATTCCGTCAAAGCCGAGGATTTCCGCAATAGCCGCAAGCTCGTAGGCGGTAAAGCCGTCCACCCACACGTCTGCCGCCATGCCCTTGGTATGCTGACCTGCCTTCCCCGTAAGGAGCTTGTCAAACTCCTCCGTTCTGTACCCGTCGGTGACGATGATTGCTCTGTATCTCACCGACCTTGACAGCTTCTCAAGCATATTGATAAGCTCCTCGGCAACCAGAATTTTGTCGCCGTCAAGCTTGTTACCTCTCCTTGCCCTGAATTCCTTTACCCTGAAATGCTCACTTAATTTATCATTTCCGTTTAATTTGTACGAATATTCCTTTACTGACATATTTCACCTTCTTAGCTTATAAATTCGATAACCAGAGCGCCGTCTCCGCCGTCGTCTCCGTTGTCGTAGTAGCCGAGGCCCGTATAAGCGGCACCGTAGCCTCCGCCACCGCTTCCGGCAACGTCGCCCCTGAATACGCCTCCCCGTCCGAGAATAGACTCGCCTCCTATGGCAAGCATTATACTGTGTCCCGAGTTGGTTGACGCCACTCCGCTTGCTACGGGATATCCTCCCGTGAAGCAGAAGTCGCCTCCCTCGGCGCTTGCACGGACGTTCTTTCCAAGCTTTCCGCCCTCTGCGGTAGCAATAAGGGTAGAATTGAGGCTGAGGGTGGAATTTTCGCCCTCGGTAGCGTTGGTACGGCTGTATGCGTCTCCCTCTACGTCGTAGATTCCCTCGCCTCCTTTTCCTATAACCGCCGTCAGAACGTCACCTTTCTTCAGGTCAAGCCAGAGTATTACCCCCGCACCTCCGCCTCCGCCGAGTGGCACGAGAACGTCGTTTGGCACAACGGTACCTCCTGCGCCTGCGCCTACCATAGTTATCTTGTAGGTGCCGTCTCTTTCTATCGTTATCTCATAGCTTCCCGCTTCTTTGAAAATTTTGCTTCTCACCGAAGCGCTTGTCAGAAACGCACTTATTTCGGGCGAAAACTTTTCGGGCGTTACGGTGCCGTCGGGAATATTGCCGTTTACAAGTCCCTGAATCTGACCTGCCACGCTTTCAAGCTTCTCCTGAACGCTTCTGCCCGGCAGAGCAGGAATGTCGCCCGCGCCAATCTTATCCGCACCGCTTGCACCAAGAGCGCTTGACTCAAGCTCGCTTATCAGAATATTGTTGATGTACGCCTTTATGTCACGCCCCGCCTTGTCGAAAAGCGCGCGCAGATTTTCGGAGGTATAGCCGTTTTCGATATTGGGACGGTCGGACAGCTTCGATATATTCTCAACGTCCTTATCAAAATCTGTTATTCTCATTTTACTCTCCTTTCAAAAATTGGGGCTGTTTAAAAACTCAATTAGAGTTTTTAAACAGTCCCTGACTCTTAAGGAGATAGGAAAAAATGCCGTGAATGGACAAACTGAAGCTCGTCGCCGTACGATTGTACGGCAGTAGCGAAGTTTGTTCAGAGTCAAAAACAATATAATTTTTATGAAAAAAACTCATTTTTGAGTTTTTACCTTAAAATCAACTATGCAAAAGTTTTTAGAAGAGCCTTAAATGTTTTTCTTTTTTGTTTTTGACGCTCACGACTTTTTTAACATCTCCTTTTTTTCAATCAGTGGGGTATCAACCTATCCCCGTAATATTATTCCGCTTCCGCAGCAGATGCAGCAAAGTATACCATTTCCTTGGGGTATACGATCTTTGCGCCGTAAAGGTGCAAGCCCTTCACTGCAGTACCGTTTCTTCTTTCAGGCACGTAGGGCTTGATAGAATTGATCTGCTCTGCAAAGGCGATAGCGCGCTCTGTACGGGCAATACATCTGTAAAGACCGTCGTCACTCATCTGAATGTTGTTGGTAACGTAGATATCAAAGCCAAGCATCTTACCCACGTAGCCTCTTGAGAGCACCTCGGAGTTGTTGGTGTCGGTCAGCACGTTGGCAGAAACCAGCACCTGCTCGATTGCAGGGGGAATTTCAAGAGAGATCTTGGCAGAGTTGGGAACGTTGTTCTCCATAAGCTGACGTCTTACAAGGCTGAGTGCGTTGATGATATTGTCGCGTGTAAGGTCGGGAGCAACGATTTCGGTAACCTCCTCGTCGTAGAGAGAGTAGATATACTTGTCCGCCTCGTCGCTGAGAGCGTCTGCGGCACGCTTCATTGCGCCCTGAATGAGCTTGGGAGAGGACTGTACGTCGTCGATGCTGTCGATGTAGAAGTTAAAGCCCTTTGCCTGATCGATGACGAGGGTGCGGGTAGTATCGGAAAGCACCTGAGGGTCGGGCATATTTGCGTTCTTGGTGTAATCGAATACGTTTACAGGACCGAGACCGTTGATTTTTACTCTGTCGCCCTGAGACTTGATTTCGCCCTCAAATTCTCTGGATGAAAGCTTAACGCCAACGTAGTTGTTCTGAAGCTCCTCGAAAAGTGTCTGACTCCAGATTGTAGGAATGAAATTTGTGATTGCCATAATTAAATACCTTTTACGGTTTTACCGTACCTTTCTTTTTTATTTTAGTTATTTCTTATTTGCCCGTCCATTTTTCCATGGACTTCATAATGTTGCGGTAGTTGCGCTTTATCTCCTCCTGGGTCATCTTCTTGACCATTTCGGGAGTGAAGAAAACCTCGTCGCTGCCCGACTTGATTTCAGGGGGCGCTGACAGATTGTTTTTCTCGTTAGTGCTCTTCTGCTCCGCCTTTTCCTTCTCACTCTTAACGTGGAAAAGAGCGTACTGAGCCGCAAGACCGCGTCCGTTATCGGTGGCGGAGAATACCTCGTCGGGAATGTCCTCGGCGGTAATTTCGGGGAATATGGAAAGGAGGATCTCAAGCTCCTTTTCAAGATTTTCCTTCAGGGTCTTCTCACGTCTGAAGCTTTCCAGCTCCGCCTTGTCGGGATCGAACTCTTCGATCTCCTTCATAATCTTTTCTGTTTCCTTATTCATAAGTTTTTTTCCTTTCGTAATAGGTTATATTTACAATCAGCTTTTTTTGTTCCGAGCACCGCGTACTCCCACGCTGATGAGATGGAAGTCGCCTCGGTCGCCGTTGCTTTTCACAATCAGCTTAAAGCCCCTTGTGCGCTTGGATTTTATTCGCTTTTCAATTCTCACGGGGGTCACCGCCGTAGCGAAGGAAAATTCATCGAACGCCATATTTGAAAAGTCCAGCACTCTGTACTCGGCAAAGAGACTCTCTTCCCTGCCCGTCATCCTTTCGGATACCCAGATAAAGTCAAAAGAGGTAGCGCTGACGGGAAATATCTGAAATTCAAGAGCGTGTATATTCTTCCTTTCCAGACCTAAAAATTCTTCGTATCCGCTCTCCCACACAAATTCGATAGGCTCGTCGCCGTCGAAGGTGGAGGGGCAGATTACGCACAGCTTTCCGTCGGGGGTGAGGAAATATACCTCTCCGCTCTCGGTCTCACAGAAGGCGAAAGCGCAAATCCCCTCATAATAATAAAAAACGTCAAGACGGTAGTTATATACGTAGATACTGTTGCCCTTGAAGATATATAATTCTCCCGTTCCCTCTCTGTCGAAGGCGCGCACACCCTCGGTAGTGAAAAGTCGCAATCCCTCTCTTATTCTCTCGCCGAACTCCTTGGCATTCCGTTCGTCACGCACGCCCGACACACTCCAGCGATAGAGTCCCCCTCCCGTCAGGGTCACGGGGGAATTGTCGATAAGAGTGGCAAAATTATCGGTGGCACAGCCGATATCCGAAGAAAGAATTTTCGTGGGGAAGCTGGTGTAGGTAATGCCTGCCACGTCGCTCTCCTGAGTGCCCGATGCTATGTAGGCAGAGCTTCGGGAAAATATGAGAAGCTTGTCGTAGTGACGGACGAGGGAGGTAATTTTCTCGCCCGAGCCTATTCTGTTGAAATTGTTTTCGGGAAAATATTCCATTCCCGAAACCCCGTCGAACACGCCCGAATAGCGAATGTGTGAGGGATACTCAGGGTCTCCCCAAAGGAAGATACGCGTGTCATTGTCTCCGCCGTAGGAAACGGCGTGTCTCATTCGGTGAATGTTTTGGGCAGCCTCGGTGTTTGCCTTCGTATAGGTTATCTCCACGGTGTTGGTTCCTGCCGTGGCGGCGGTGGAAAAGTTAACTATGCCTCGGGACAGATTTACCGTATATCCCGAAGGGTCCTTCACTTCCCCCGACACCTTAACCGAATCAACGCTGTCAATATCCTGCAAAAGCAGACGGAAATCCTTGCGTGTTCCGTCGGGGCTGAACTGCTGTCTTATAGTACCCGTCAGCAAATTCGCGTCCTCAAAGACGGTGCCTGCGCCCTGATGGTCACAGGAAATGAGCACCAGAGGAGCGTAGGGCTCAAGGTCACCGAACACCTCTCCGTCCCACACCTTTATCTTCACGCCGTCCAGAAAATATACCTTGGAGTTAAAGGAAAAGATACTCACCTCACCCGTAGTGCTTTCAAGGGTGCCGATCTCCTCCTTTTCTCCCGAATTAAGAAGATATACCTTGTCGGACAGGACGAAAATAACTCTTCCCACGCCTGCCGCATTGCCTGAGAAAAGACCTCTTGCCTCTCCCTCACCGCCACAGACCTCTCTCCAGCCCTCTCTTTGCATAAGAGTGTAGCTGTCGGTGATACGAAGGTTTTTCATTCTGGGACTTTCGCCCGACAAAAGCCTGCTCTCTCCCGCTTCACACTGGTGGAGTCCCTTAAACTTATCCATAGTCAGCTTAAAATTCTGAGCCATTTCGTCGCCTCCTATTGATAAACGTTCCTGATACTGCCGTGGGATGCCGAGGCAAAGGCACGGGTGACATCTGTACGTGCCACCGAGAAGAGCTTATAGAAATATTCCGCTCTCACGCTGTCCTCCTCCAATAGCATAAAGGAAGCAAGTGCATAGGGCAAAACTCCCGAGGCAAGAGCCTGATGCAGAGGAATTTCGTCCTCCATAGTGGTCATAGGCGGGAAATCCCAGCCCATATCTCTCACGTCTACCTTCCGTATAATGCTCTCGTCAAGCCAAAGGAGAGTGACGATGGAATTTACAAGCTCGGGGGCGTTCTTCTCGTAGTCCATAACGTCGTCGTGGTATTCTCCACTCGAATCACGCTCGTTGATAAGCGCGAGGGCTCTTTCATATGCCTCTCTGACCTTCATCTACACTCCCCTCCTCTCTTATGCCTTCGGCTTCCAATATGGCTGCTTCCTCTCGGGCACGCTTTATATCCTCCAGAAGCGCATCCTTGGAGTCGATATAGCCTGCAGGCAGTCTTTCAAGATATTGTTCAAGAGTGATAAGTCCGCCCTTCAAAAGATTTTCAAGGGTATTAAGGCTTGCTATCTCACTCCAATAGCCTGCCATACCTGCGCTGACGTTGCAGGAGAAGATAGCGTCGGAAAGGCGCTCTATGTCAAGTACGTCGCCTCTCAATTCTCCCTCCTCACGCCATAGCATCATACGGTGGCGGTCGTAGTAATGGAGAATGTAATCTATCCATATCATACCAAGGCTTTCAAGAGCCATATAAAGCCCTCTCTTCTGGATTTCAAGGGGTACGGAGGATGACTCCTGCAGGGCGATAATAGCGGAGGTGTTGTTGGCATCCACGTTGCCCACCGCCGCGTCGGTAACGCCCATCAGCTCACGGGTCATACTCATAGTGAGGCTGATTACGTCAAGGAAGCCCGATTGCATTACCCCGGGTGAGAGCACCTGCGCCACTCTTTCCACGTCGCCGTTAACGCCTATCGCCTCGCCCACCTCGTTGGTCCACTCATCAATAAGATTGGAATTGTAGATGACCTTGGAGAAGGAAACGTTTATCATATGCTTCATAACCATAGCAAACGCCTTGTTGATATAAAGCTGATTTTCGATAAGCCCCGTTGCCGCCGCCGTGCCGTGATAGGAGTTTTTGGTCTTGTCCCAGTTCATCAGCACCAGCGGATAAAGCTCCAGTCTCGTGTCCACGTCCTCGTTTATCACGCAGAGTCTTGTGGACTTGCGGTAGTGTATGGTGCCGTCCTTTCGGTAAAGCTTGATTACGTAGGTGCACTTTGTGTCCTTCAATTCGCTCTTACCCTTGTCGCCCGCCTCGTCGTGAGTGTCCGAGTCTGAGGTAATGCGCTCCACCAGCTCCTCCGAAATTCCGTTTGCCCTCGCTTCCTCTCTCAGCGACTCCACCAGCGCTCGTCCCGAAATTATGATATAGGGCTGGGACTGAACGTCGGCGGTGTTTACGTCACCGAAGAAAACGTTGGTGGAATCGAGAAGCTTCGTTGAAAAGTCGCCCGTGTAGGCTCTGTTTGTTCTTTTGGCGTTATCCCAGAAAACGTAGAGAAACATATCTCCGCTGATTGCGGCATCCTGTACGCCCTCGTAGAGAAGGTTTGGTATTCTGTCCTTTTCAAAGCGATAGTTGAGGTAGGAGGTGAGAACGCCCGCCGCCCTTTCAAGCTCTTCGCGCTTCTCCTTTTTGTAGATAATTCCCGCACTCTCCGCATCTATCTTCAGGGATATTTTCGCAGACATAATGTTGGATACGAAATATCCGATAACCCTCTTGAAGATATTAAAGACGGGGGTGGGAAGTCCTCCGCTGACCACACCGCTCCATTGGTCGCCTCTCCAGAATCTCTCGTTTTTATTTACCGTGTCGTAAAGATTGATTGCACGGTTGTAGTCCCTGCCCTTTTCAAGCAGTCGCCAGTCCTCTGAAATTACGTTTTTGTCTTGTGTCTGTCTCAATGCACGTCGCCTCCTTTCCTTTCTGCCCGTATTTCTTCACGGGCTTATTTTGCTTTACATTGAGCTCCTCTCCCACCACTCCACCCTCCTTCGAGTGAGCGGGACACGGCTTCCCGCGGGCTTTTTTGCAAAGGTCGTAAAATGGATTTTTACTTTTGGAATTCACTTTTCTTTCACCTCCTTCCCTCACCGCTATTACTTTAACACAAGGGACGGCTGACATTCAATGACATCTGCCTGACATATTTTTAAGTCCTCAAAACCCCTTATATATAGTGTTTTTTAGTTCTCTCTCAATTTTTCTCAAAATTTTTTTGCAATTTTCTATTGACAAAATTTGCCGTATGTGCTACAATCCAAGTGTACTAACACAGATAGTACACTTAATACACAGAAAGGAGAGACCCGAGTGATACCCTTAAATCTGAAAAGCGGAGTACCGATATTTGAACAGATAAAGGAACAGCTGAAAAGGCAGATACTTCTGGGCGTTTGGCAACCCGGCGAACAGCTCCCCTCGGTGAGAGCCCTTGCAAGCGAGCTTGGTATAAACCCCAACACCATACAGCGCTCTTACAGCGAATTAGAGCGTGAGGGGCTGACCTACACGGTGGTTGGAAAGGGATGCTTCGTTGAGGACGACCTGAAAAATCTGCAAAATAAAAAAAGAGCCGAGGCTCTTGAAAAATTACACGGTATTATCCCCTATCTCATCGACTCAGGCGTAACCAAGGAGGAAGCGCTTGAGGAAATGGCAGGACTTTTTGATACTCTCGGAAAAGGAGGAGAGACTAATGATTAAAATTTCTGGCGTTACCAAAAGTTTTGACAACAGCGTCAGGGCTTTGAATAAAATTTCCCTTGAAATAAAGAAGGGCTCGGTTCTCGGTCTCATCGGCACCAACGGCTCGGGCAAATCCACTCTTTTGAGGATTATGTCGGGCATCTACAAGGCGGACGAGGGCGAGGTCATAATAGAAAACGAAAACGTATTTGAAAACGACAAGATAAAGAGTGAGATAACCTTCGTGTCCGACGAGCAATATCTCATTCCCCACTTTACGCTTCGTGAAATGGCACAGCTCTACCACCGCTTTTACCCCAAATTCGACCACAAGCGCTTTGAGGAGATGTGCGCCGAGATAGGTCTTTCCACCACGAGAAAGATATCCACCTTTTCAAAGGGTATGAAAAGGCAGGGGGAAGTTATTCTCTCCATATGCACGGGAAGCGAGTATCTTTTCTTTGACGAGACCTTTGACGGTCTTGACCCTATCGCCCGTGACTTTGCAAAGAGAATGATAGCCGATACCGTTGCCGAAAACGGCAGGACGGTCATTCTTTCCTCCCACAATCTGTCGGATATAGAGACCATATGCGACAGCGTATGCCTTATCGACGGGGGAGATTTAATTCTCCACAAGACCATTGACGATATCGTGGCAGGCTGGAATAAATACCAGATAATCTTCTCCACCGCCCCCGACTCTCTCGACGGCTTTTGTGACTTTGCAACCCTTCCGCAGATAAGCGGAAAGCTCCTTACCTTCATTTCTTCCCTTTCCGAAGAGGAAGTAATGAAGAAAATAGAGGCACTCTACCCCGAAAACGCCATTATCTATTCGGAATGTGTAGACCTGACCCTCGACGAGATATTCACCCTTGAGGTAAAGAACGTAAAGGGTGAGAAAGGAGCCGTGGCATGAAAAAGATAAGCCTTAACAAAATCCATATTTTAATTAAAAATAACTATATTATCAACCGTTCCATACCCATTATTCTTTTCGTGGCAACTCTGATACTCTCGGTGCTTATCGGTGCTATGCCCGTGTCGGACGTGGAGACGAGATACACGACCTACGTGGTCTACCGATCTTCCGACTGGTACGAGTCCTATACCCGAAATATGACACAGATCTACGAGGACCTCGTGGGACGCGACAGCGTATTCTCCATCTTCTTTTTAGTGGTTGCCTTCGTCCTTGCCTTTCTCTCGGTTGCCTCTCTTACGGGCTTCACAAGAGAGAAAAGCGCCTCGGACTTCTACCACTCGCTGTCCCTGAACAGAGGTGAAATATTCCTTGCAAACTATCTCACCGCCCTTATCAACTCTGGCGTGACCATCATTCTTTCACAGCTTTCGGGACTTGTTGCAATGAATCTTATGGCAGGCTACAAGCCCTTGTCCCTTTGGGAGCTTGTGGTGATACAAACACCCATTATCCTCTCCCTTCTTCTCTTCCTTGCTCTGTTCCTTGCTATTGCAATGATAGCGTCGGTGGCAAGCGGCTCGGTATTTGCCTTCCTCATTAACTACGGATGCATAAATTTCCTTGCCCCTCTGACCATTTTGATAGTGGCTTTCTCGGGAAGCGAGCTTTTCAACTCCAATCTTCTCGATTACCTTAACCACTTCCCCCACCTCTACGCCTACACCTCACCCTTTATCCGATATATAACCGATGCAGGCGAAATAGTACCCATGGGCGCTCTCGACTATATTGCATACCTCGTTGCGACCCTCGCTCTTATCGCCCTTGGTATATACCTTTACGGAATAAAGAAAAACGAAAATGCATCAAATCCCCTGCCCTTCAGGAGAATGGTGCGCCCCCTGCAATATATTCTGACCTTCGTGGCAATACTTCTCGGCGCTACCTTCTTCGAGCTTATTACAACCTCTCTTATCTGGTGCATCATCGGCGGACTTCTTGCCCTTCTCGTTGCCTTCGTAGTCTACAACGCCTTTGTGAACAAAAGCTTCGTGGGCGTTATGAAGCATTCTCGCCATATGGCTTATATGCTCATTCTGACCATAATTTTCGGTGCAATATTCGTGGCTGATATCTTTAAAATCTACAAGGAGCCCACGCCCGACTTTGACAAACTTGACTACTGCACCGTCTACATTTCCTCCGACGGCAACGGTGAGTACGAGTGGCACGACTTCTATTTCGACAATGCCGAGGAAATCTCGTCGCTTGCGAGAAACACTATTGCCCTTGAGGGCGCAGAGGAGGATATTGAACGCCTCTACAACAGCATCATCGAATTAAGAGACAAGCAGCGTCACGGAACCTACACTGAAAAAGCAGAAGAAAACCACCGTTACCTCAATGTTTCTATGAACATAAATTGTAAGGGTGACGCAGGAAACTACCACGCAAGCTTCTACGTAGATACCACCAATAGCATTTGGCAGGAAGCGGTTTCTCTTGCGGAAAGCTTTATTATACGCTATCCCGTTCACGAAAAAAACATAGAAACCTACGACCACAAAGAAGTCTATGAATAATAGTTTAGCATAAAAAAGAGGCTGTAAAAACTCTATCGAGTGATGTGACCCCAAAAAGTTAGACTTTTTATAGCGTAGTAGTTTTGATGACTGCTACGCTGTTTTTATGCAGCCAAGGTGATGAGCCGATATTGTACCGGACTCATCCAGCCAAGTTTTTCTTTAATTCTTTTTTCGTTG
>JAZSLY010000208.1:0-6759 GCA_045535585.1 Eubacteriales bacterium | reverse complement strand
CGTGAATGGACAAACTGAAGCTCGTCGCCGTACAATTGTACGGCAGTAGCGAAGTTTGTTCAGAGTCAAAAACAATATAATTTTTCACAAAAAAACTCATTTTTGAGTTTTTACCTTGAAATCAACTATGCAAAAGTTTTTTAGAAGAGCCTTAAACGGCTTTCTTTTTTTGTTTTTGACGGTCACGACTTTTTTAACATCTCCTTTTTATTACGTTATCTTTAACAGTTCTTTTTTCTTTATATTATATACGATGAAATAAGCGATAAGCTGACAAATAAAGGTAAACGACCAGGAAATTGCGTAGGATATAAAGAGGGTTTCGGGAGTATGGCTTGATGCAAACACCGTATATATCCAGCCTATTCTTATACCCACTATTCCCACGATGGAAATTATCATAGTAACGATTGATGCGCCGTATCCTCTTATAGCGCCCGTAGTAACGTCCATCAATCCGCAGAGGAAATAGGGCAGACAGATATAGGTCATTCTGATAAGACCTGCCGAAATAGCCTCGGGAGAGTCAACGATATAGATTGACAGAAGGGCAGGTGCAAAGGTATATGCCAAAAGACAGACGGCAACGCCCACCACGAACACACTGCCAAGGCAGGTCACAAACGCCCGTCTGGCGCGGGCAAGGTTGCGGGCACCGTAATTCTGTCCTGTAAAGTTCACCGCCGTCTGCATAAAGGAATTCATCGTAACGTAAACGAAGCCCTCTATATTTGCCGCCGCCGCGCTACCCGACATAAACACGTCTCCGAAGGAGTTGATGGAGGACTGAATGATAACGTTGGAAACAGAGAAAATAGAGGATTGAATACCTGCAGGCAGACCTATTTTTATAATCTTCAAAAATTCCTGTTTATAGAAACGAAGCTCACGAAGGAAGAGACGGCACTCATCGGGTCTCGTCATAAGAGCACGGACAACGAGGAAGGCTGAAACGCCCTGAGAAATTGTAGTTGCAAGGGCAACGCCTGCCACGTCCATGTGGAAGATAGTAACGAAAATTACGTTGAGTACAACGTTGATAACGCCTGAGATAGAAAGGAAGATAAGAGGGCTCTTTGTGTCACCCAAGGCACGAAGAATAGAGGTGGCAAAGTTATAGAGCATATTAAAGGTAATTCCGCCAAAGTAAATGGACATATAGATAGTGGACTTTGGAAGAATGTTGTCGGGAGTACCCATAACTATCAGCATCTTCTCACAGAGAAAGAGTCCTGCAACGGTGAGAATAACGCCCGAAACCAAGGCGGTAAGGATAGCGGTGTGAATAGTTCTGTGAAGGGTCTTAACGTCCCCTGCGCCATACGCCTGCGCCACAGCAACGCCCGAGCCAACCGAAAGACCGATGAAAAAGTTAATGAAAAGCGCCGTAAGAGAGCCCGTTGCGCCCACCGCCGCAACCGAGGTACTACCGCAAAAGCGCCCAACGACCACAAGGTCAGCCGCATTGAACAAAAGCTGTAAAATACTTGTAAGTATAATGGGAACAGTATATATAATAACTGTTTTCAGAATATTGCCCTGCGTCAGATCGATTTGATTTTTCTTCACTCTATCGCCCCCCAGTCCTTGTATTATACACCACAAAACAAAATAGTTCAAGCCCCCACGGGATATTTTATGCGATTCGTTGGAAAATTCTCCAAAAACCTCTTGCCGTTGAATTAAGAAAATAAATTTATAACCTTTTTTCCTTTCTTTATTGAATAATTATAAGCAAGTGCCGTTCCGCTTTTTGGCTGATAATCCGTTAAATCCTTCCTGCTGTTTTTTCGTTTTGGAGGCAAGTAATCTTTGTCGTAATAAACAATGCAAAACTGTGATTTGTCAATCATTTCGCGGTTGCGTTCAACGTAGGAGGCTCTGCCCGAATTCTCTATTTTCTTCGGAAAATAAGTATCATCGTATTTTTCCAAAAGATATTCCTTATACCACGCATCTATATATTGATACTCCGACCTGACGTATACTCTCTTTATATGAGGATACCTTTTTTTCATATCGGTCACCACCGCAAGACAAAGTGTATCAAACCGGCTTTTACTGCCGAAAAGAAAAGTGTCTACCTTTTCTTCCACTATAAGTCGTTCAACCCCGTCGTATAGCTTGGCTTTTAGCTCATTTGTTTCCTCTATTCTCCTATGACCAAAAAAGCAACACGTCCCAAATAAATTTTCCATAGTATCACCACCAAAATATTTTAGATATACTGTATATCTATTTAATGTATTATAGCATATAAAGTTGATAAAATAAATACACAATATATTTATTTTGGAGTGATTTTATGGCTATAAAGAGTGTTTCTATAAGAATAGAGGAAGAAATGTTAAACAAAATTGCCTACGTTGCCGATTATGAGGGCAGAAGCGTTAACAGCCACGTACTTGTTTTGATAAGAGACAACATCAAAGCTTTTGAGGAGGAGAACGGGACAATAGAAGGAAATATCGATCCCGACGTAAACGTGAAGCCCTCCCGAAAATAATCAATGGTTATAGGGGCTGTAAAAACTCTGACGAGTTTTTACAGCCCCTGACTATTCAGGAGATAGGAAAAATCCGTGACCGGACATTTTTAACGTCTCCTTAATTTTATTTTATTTTCTTAAAATTACCGTAGGTGTCGTTTACCGTCTCGGAAAAAGCGAAGGTGTCCTTGTACTCTGACAGAATTTTATTCAGGTCGACTATCTGGTGCTTATTTATAACGCAGAGTATCATCGTCACTCCGCCCCCCGTATAAGCGCCCACCGCCGAGACCTTGGTAGCGCTGTGGCGAAGCTTTTCCTTTATCTCGGTGATTATCGGGTCGGGGTGCGAAGTGATGATAGTGAACTTATAGGCGTTCTTCGTACCCTGAATTATGTAATTCCCCACAAAGCTTGAAATGAAGCAATATATGACGCAAAGGCAGATTGGCTTGTAGTTATACACCGTTTCTCCCCCCACCTCTTCAGCGTAAACGAAAAAGGAAATAATGGCAACCACGGCGTTAAGGGTAAAGGTGACCCAGAAAAAATTCATATGGGGCTTTTTGGCGCTGATATATTTTGAAACAACGTCCGTACCGCCCGTAGAGGAATTGTTTCTGAAGGAAAGACCGTAGATGAGACCGCTGATAAGTCCGCTGATGAGGACGGGGTATATGGTGTCGTGACCGCCTGCGTTATATTGAAACTCGGAAAAGCCTATTTTCTGTATTGCCAGAAAGGACAGCGAGTAAACCAGCGAAAAGGTGAGGGAGTGCTTGGCAAAGGCACGGTCAAGAAGAAAATACGCCATAATACAAAGGGGCAGGTTGATGATGATTGACACGTAGCCTATACTGAACCCCGTTTTATACTGTATCATCGTAGCAATACCGTTAAGCCCCGCAGGCGCAAAGCCGTTGTTTACTATAAAAAGCTGATAATTGAACGCCAGCAGCACGGCAAGAGCAGAAACCGCAAGATAGGTAAGCCCGGCCTTAAAATCTATTGCTTTTTTCATTTTTCTTATTTCCTCTCTCTTTTTTTCAATAGTATTATATCCCTCGTTTTTCATAAAATCAAGTCGCAAATCCGTAGAAATTTAAGCCCCAAAACCCCTTATATATAGTGATAAAACACAAATTTATACTTGTATACAGGTATGCTTGTATTATGGTATTTTCTAGTAAACAAAAAGACAAATTCCGTGATAGAATTTGTCTTTTTTGTTCGTTATTTTCTGTTAGTTATCAATGCGTGAGACCCACACACGAGAATTATTGCTCCGCACACGGCAAACAAGAACCAGAACACCGCGCTCCAGCCGAAGCCGTCGGCGATAACGCCAAGCCCGTAGGAGCTGACGGTGCTTCCAAGATAGCAAAAGCCGTTGACTACCTGACCTATACCGTAGGCGAAGAAGAAGAAGGTAGGCACCATTCCCGCCTCTGCCTTGGTGATTCCATAAAAATCAATAATTTGCGTGATATTCGCCGAATAATTCAGCTTGCCCACGTACGAGGTCGAGTACATAAGCCAGCCGAGAAAAATCAAAAGGTTTGCCCTGCTCTTCACAATAAGCTCCGTCCTTTCCATTGACCTTAAAATTAGTCCTTTAGCCCACGGCACACATTATAGCACAAGCCCGAGGTTTTGTAAACTGTTTTTTCCAATAGTAACTATTAGTTATTGTATCTTGCTTTTAGTTACTTTATGAATCGGGGTTCGTAATCTATACTATTAGTTAGTAAATGATACTAATAGGAGATGTAAATATGAATTATGAAAGCATAGGACGAAACATCAGGGCGTCCCGAATTCGTAAAAAACTGAGACAAGAAGACCTTGCAGAAATGACAGAGCTGTCTGTCACCTATATAGGAATGATAGAACGGGGAGAAAAAATTCCCTCGTTGGAAACCTTCATAAGAATACTGAATGCTCTTGAAGCCTCCGCAGACGTTGTACTTGCCGACGTTTTAAAGGTTGGATACGAGGTTAAATCTTCGCTTGTTACAGAACAACTTGCAAAGCTATCCCCCTCAGACAGAGAAAAGGCGTTTGACGTAATATCCGCGTTGATAAAGCACTTGAGATAAGCAGGCGTAAAACAAAAAGTGGGTGTAAAAAGCTCGTTAGAGTTTTTTACATCCACTTTTAATTATTTGTTGGCAAGAGTTTTAACTAAATTTTCAACAACGTCAAGCTGTTCATCGTCTAATCGTTTCAAGTATTCGTTTATTTTGTTAAGCTTAGCAGGGTTATTGTTATCTACGTCAAAGAACTCACTTGGTGTAATTCCAAGATATTCACAAATATAGAATATTCCAGACAACGAGGGCGTTCCCTGCCCGGTTTCGATGTGGTTGATATATCCTTGGTTTTGACCGATTGCTAAGCTCATTTCACGAGCTGAAACGTTTTTCTTCGTTCGCAAAGTAGCAAGACGCAATGCAAAATCCTTTTCGTTCATAATCCTTCGCCCCCCTATGCTATATTTTAAGGCATACTACACTCAAAAATGTGCTTTTTTATGGTTTGTTTGTGTTGCTTTGTGCCTTTTTGTGTGATATAATATAAAAGGATACCACTTTAAAAAGCACATTATACATAACCGCATTATAAAACGGGGGAAACGTTATGACGGAAGAAAGTCAAATGCACGCTTGTTGCTTCTTCGGGCATCGAAAGATACCAAATAGCACACGCTTAAAAAATTTAGTATACTCAGAAGCAGAAAACCTTATAAAGAACAAAAACGTAACGCATTTTCTTTTTGGTAGCAGAAGCGCTTTTAACGATTTAAGCTACGAGGTGGTGACCTTGCTAAAAGAAAAACACCCTCACGTAAAAAGAATTTACGTAAGGGCTGAATTTCAGGACATCAACGAAAGCTTTGAAGGGTATCTGTTAAGCAAGTACGACGAAACGTATTTCCCAAAACAAATCTCCAATGCAGGCAAAGCCTCTTACGTGGAGCGCAATCGGGAAATGATAGATAAATCTCAATACTGTATAATTTACTATGATGAAAACTATGTCCCTCCAAGAAGAAAATACAGTAAACGTAACTTAACAGATTATCAGCCCAAAAGCGGAACGAAGCTTGCCTATGAATATGCCGTCAAAAAGCAACGGGAAATTATAAATCTATGCAGAAAATAAGCGCAGAAGCTAACATCAATACACTTTTTTGCCTACAAATAGAAAAACACACCGATTGGTGTGTTTTTTTCGTCTGTATTTATTGCTCTGCGTTTTTCTTTGCGGTGTTTATGGAGGTGATGAGCATTATGCGAATGCTTGCGCACTTAGCATCGAGGTTTTTATAGGTGTTCTCGGCAATATAATTAGTTTTGTAAAGGAGTTCAAGCCAATACCCCGTTTCGTTTGCTTCTTTTAAAGCAATTTGAAGTTTTGCTATAAAGTCAGACTTTCCGTGGGCATATTGAGCCTCTCGAATATTAGCGCCGATACTAGTTCCGCTTCTGCCGATTTGATTGGAAATAATGCTTTCTTTTTGCCCTTTTAAAGCTTTAACAAGATTGATTATATCAATTGCAAAGTCCATTGACTGAATTGACAATTTGTCATCACGCATATAATGTATTCCTTTCTCAAATTTATTTGTATTATAATGAAGCATTTGCTTTATAGCAAATATGAAGCAGCGGCTTTGCCGCTATGAAGAAAATTCGCTTTGCGCTCTTTATGAAGCAAAGCGTTCCTTAATGTTGCGAAGCGACGCTTCATAGCCGAAGGCTACTTCATAGTCGCAGACTGCTTAATGTTCCTAAAAGGAACGCTTCATTGAAAAAAGACGATTCTCCCGAATCGTCTTTTTTCTGGTGCACCTTCAGGGACTCGCCGTCTGCTCGTAAACTCGCATACTAATGGCTCGGGATAAATCCCTCGCACATCTGCCTAAAAACAGTCCCCCGGACTGTTTTCTTCACGGCATCTGCCCACTTTGGGTTCGAGTCCCCTCCATTTATCATATGACCAAAAGAAAAAACACACCGATTGGTGTGTTTTTCTTTTGGTGCACCTTCAGGGACTCGAACCCGGGACCCACTGATTAAGAGTCAGTTGCTCTACCAACTGAGCTAAAGGTGCAAATATTAAATTCAGTTATACACTGAAAATCGAATAGAGAAAAGTGAAACTCGAAAGAAGAGTACATGATGAATAACTTCTTCAAAGAAGTTCAAGCAATCGGGCAATTAGTATCGCTCAGCTGAGTACATTACTGCACTTACACCTGCGACCTA
>JAZSLY010000194.1:0-6878 GCA_045535585.1 Eubacteriales bacterium | reverse complement strand
GAGGACAAGAGATTTTGGGACCACAAGGGCGTAGACTGGAAAAGAACTGCAGGCGCAGTAGTTCAGGTATTCAAAACGGGCTCATTCGGCTACGGCGGTTCTACCATCACCCAACAGCTTATCAAGAATGTTACGGGTGAGAAGGACGTAAAGATTCAAAGAAAATTAGAGGAAATCTTCCGTGCTCTTTCTCTTGAGGAGAAGAAGAGCAAGGAGGACATCCTTGAAATGTACCTTAATACCATTTATCTCTCTCAGGGCTGTAACGGAATACAGTCGGCAGCAAACGTATATTTCCACAAGGATGTGTCGGAATTAACCCTTGCGGAATGTGCTTGTATAGCATCAATTACAAATCTGCCGACCTATTACGACCCCATTCAGAATCCCGACAACAACAAGGACAGAAGAGAGACTATCCTCTATGAAATGCTTGACCAGAAGTATATCAGTCAGGAGGATTACGACGAAGCGATAGCAGAGGAAATAGTTTTCTATAACCCCGAGGAATATACCGAGGAGGAAAATGACGACAACGTCCACTCCTGGTTTGTTGATACTCTTATTGCCGACGTTATCGCCGACCTGATGGAGCAGAAGGGGCTTGACGAAAACACCGCCACACAGCTCGTTTATTCGGGTGGCTTGAAGATATATTCCACCGTTGACGTTGACGTTCAGACGGCTATGGAAAAAGTGTTTGAAAACGAGGAAAACTACCCCGAGCTTGAGGGCGTTCAGCCCGAAGCCGCAATGATAGTTATCGACCCCTACAACAGTAACGTTCTGGGTGTCATCGGCGCAAGAGGTGAAAAGACTACTAACGGAGGCTGGAACAACGCCACTATGTCCAAGAGACAGCCCGGCTCCTCCTTCAAGCCTATTGCAGTTTACGCTCAGGCAATCGAGTCGGGCATTGCAGGCTATTCAACCATAGTGGACGACTATCCCTACAACGTAAACGAGGCAACGGGTAAGCTTTGGCCCTCCAACTCTCCCGACTCCTACAAGGGCTATACCAGCGTGTGTGATGCGATTATCCGCTCGGTAAATACCGTTGCGGTAAGACTTCTTGACGAGATTGGAATTGAGAATTCCTTCTACTTCCTCCGTGATAAATTCAAGATATCAACAATGGTTGCAAGGGTAGGCACAAAGGGCGATATGGGACTTTCCATGGCTCTTGGCGGACTTACCTACGGTGTAAACCTCAGAGATATCACCACAGCCTACGCCACCTTTGCAAATTCAGGCGTTTATACCGAGTCCAGAACCTATATCAAGGTCTGCGATTCAGAGGGCAATATAATCCTCAGCAACGAGGAAAAGAGCGAGGTTATCCTCAGCGAGTCAACGGCTCAGGTTATGACCAAGATGCTGGAGGAGGTTGCTAATCCTGCTGGCTACGGCACTGCAAGAAAGCTTACCGTCACGAAGAACGTAAGCGTTGCGGCAAAGACGGGTACTACAAACGACAACAAGGATATCTACTTTGAGGGCTACACCCCCTACTTTGTAGGCGGTGTATGGTTCGGCTACGAGCAGCCCCGTTACCTTCCCGGCTTCTCTATAAGCCCCTCCCTTGCTTTGTGGGATAAGGTTATGCTTGAAATTCACAAGGATTATATCGAGAGGGCAGAGAGCGGGGAAGAGGAAATCAGAAAATTTGACTACTCCGACCTTGTTTCATACCAGTATTGCAGAGATTCGGGTCTGCTTGCAGGGGAATATTGCTCACTTGACCCGAGAGGCAACAGAATTTCCACGGGCTATGCTTCAAGAGACAACGTTCCCACCGCCACCTGCCATACTCACGTGCCTGTTCGTTGGTGCACCGAGTCAAAGGCGGTTGCAGGAGATGGCTGTCCCGAGGAAAAGGTAATCACCATAGCCCTTATTCTCAACGAAAAGAGACGTCTTGAAAAGAATGCGGCGGTAATCGATGCGCAGTACACCTATATGGAGGTGCCCAACGATTACGTATACCCAACCGAAACGAACGTGCCTTTCTTTATTAACCTCTATCTCAACGGCACCTACCCCGGCTATACCTCGGGAGTTACCCGTCCCGTCAATAGCTGGTGCGTAGAGCATAACGGCGAAAACAATGCTTCATGGGCTGCTCTTTGCGAGCAGTACCGCCTTGAACACCCCGAGGAGTTTGAGGATGAGGAAGAAGAAAGCGAAGAATAAATGATAAGCGTCAATAAAGCGACCCTATGGTACTGCCGTGTTATCACGGCAGTTGCCATTATGTATTACGTAATAAAGCGCCTTCCTCTGCCACAGAGCGTGGGAGTGCCCGTAGTTTATTCGCTCTTTCTTATTCTGTCGGTGTTCGTGGCGCTTGAAATCCCCTTTGTTAAATCAATAAAAAGACCTTTCCCCACGGCTTTTTGCATTTTGTGCCTTTGTGTTATGCTGACGGCAACGGTAATTTTGTCCTATATTTCTCCCGATTCGGCAGAGGGGGAAAGCATAAGCCCTGCGTATGTGTTGACAAGTCTGATTTTAGCGCCGATATTCGAGGAGCTCTTTTTCCGTTGGTCGCTGATAAATCTGAAAAAGCCACGCTTGTCCGCCGTGTTTTCTTCCGTGGTATTTGCTCTTTTTCATAGCGCCGACGCCTTCGTTCCAACGCTTATATTAGGACTTTTGCTTGCAATTTTCTATATTTCGTCAAGGAATATTTTTGTCCCCATCCTCTGCCATATGGGCAACAACGCCCTCGCTCTTATATGCAGATATGTGGGCGACGTGCGGATTTTCGTATTGATTGCGTCCGTTTTAACTTTTCTTTTAGTTTTAAAGCTTGGGAGATCCGATGAAAAAACAAAGTAAAAGATATTATAAAGAAATAACCTATACTACCTTCGATTTTATCAGCGACAGTCCCGTAGAGCTGATAGATATGACGAGCGTCTACGACATCGAGTCCTTTGAATACTATATTCTGCTGACTATGAGAAATCTGTCGGGCAGAAGGGTTAAAAGCGTTGACGTGAAAATCAGCCTTTTCACGTATTCCAACGTGCCCTACACCAAGATTTTTCATACCTATAACCTCTCCCCGAAGCACAAGGGAGATATAATAGGTGAGAAGGAATATATTCCCCTCCCGCAGAGCTATTATAAGGATATCGAAATTATGCTTTTGTCGGTGACCTACGAGGACGGCGAGGTGGAGGAGCTTGGTCTTTCCTCCAAAAAGTCACCCGACCTCATTTCCCACAAGTCCGTGGCGTTGCAGGCGGCGTGCGAGATTGCAGACAGAAACGTGGGCGTCAAGCGTGGATATCCCCCGATTGTCGTTCCTGCAATAAATCAATTTGGCTGGATATGTACCTGCTCCTATAAAAATCCTCTGGGGGAGAAAAACTGTCTTCGCTGTAACAGAGACCGCGACGTCTTGATGTCACTCTATACCGAGGACAGCCTGAAGCAGATTTCCGAAAGCACCGCAAAGGAAGCCTTGACTCTGGCTGAACGCGCCGAAAAAAGCCGTTTCCTTGAAAAGCGGGAACGCAAAAAATACGATTCTGCAAAGGAAAACGAGATAGAGGTACAGATTAAAAAGGTAGAGGCGAGAGAGAAATACAAGGACAAAATGAGAATTCAGGCTCTCCCTCGCTTTGTACTTTACTTTGTGGGCGCATACCTACTATACCTTCTAATTCGCCTAGTGACAGGAGTATAAAATGAATTTTGTGAAAAACACCGAAGAATACTATATGTCAAAGGCACTCCACTACGCAAGGCTTGCCGCAAAGAGAGGGGAGACCCCCGTGGGTGCCGTCGTCGTCAGAAACGGAGAGATCGTTTCCTTCGGCTATAACAAGCGTGAGGGCAAGCGCAACGCCCTCTGCCACGCCGAGATAATGGCAATAGACAAGGCTTGCCGTAAGCTTTCGGGGTGGCGTCTTTGGGAATGCGAAATGTACGTTACTCTGGAGCCCTGCCCTATGTGTGCAGGCGCTATAATAAATTCACGCATAAAAAAGCTTTGCTTTGGTGCTAACGATACGAAGGCAGGATGCTTCGGAAGCGTTATGGATATGAATTCATTCCCCTTCAATCATCACCCCGAGGTCAAAAGCGGTATATTGGCAGAGGAATGCGCCGATATATTAAAGACTTTTTTTTCTGATTTAAGGAAAAGGAAATAAAATCATTATGAAAAAATCAACTCTTGGAATATTATTGGCGTTTATTACAAATGTTATATTTGGATTCAGCTTTATCTTTTCAACAATGGCACTCAAAGAGAGCGATGTTTTTATCCTTCTTACTTGGCGCTTTGGAATAGCTTTTCTTCTGCTCTTAATAATCGGTGTTCTTTCAGGTAAGCTTAATTACAAGGGGAAGAACCTTTCCCTTGTAATCCTTCTCGGCGTCCTGCAGCCACTTTTATATTTTATTTTTGAACAGTACGGAATGCTTTTTACAACCACCTCATTCTCAGGCGTAATGCTTGCGCTCAACCCTGTATTTGCTATGGCAATATCGGGATTATTCTTAGGGGAAAAGCCCACAGGGGCACAGATAGCCTTTGGCTTTCTTTCTCTTTTCGGCGTTTCTGTAATATCGATTTACACAGGCGCATCGGGCACTGTTAAGCCGATAGGAATACTGTGTCTTGTCCTTGCCGTCCTTTGTGCTGCTTTCTTCAATATTGTCAGCAGAAAGATTTCTACTGTCTTTTCACCATTAGAACGCACTACCGCTATGTTTGCTGTGGGCTTTGTCGGAGTTTTTGCAATCGCTGCGCTTAAATTCAAGGGAGAGCTTCCACGCCTTCTTGTATCTGCCTTTCACTCGGAGGGCTTTTTGATTGGATTGTTGTATTTAGCGGTGATTTCTTCCGTTGTGGCATATCTCCTATATAATTATGCTACTACATACATCAGCGTAGTTCAGACGACAGCCTTTACCAATGTTACGACTGTCACCTCTGTTCTCGCAGGAATATTTATTTTAAAAGAGGATTTTGGCTTTGTTGAAATCATCTCTTGTATATTGATTGTCATAGGAGTTTGTGGTGTAAATGGACTTTTTTCAATAAAAAGAGAAAAAAAGAGATAAATTGCAAAAAAAATCTTTACAAGACGACATTTTTGATATATAATATAATGTATTTTATGAGCCGAGCTTGTCAGCTTGGCAAAGGTGAGGAGTTGTTCAAATTATGAGTCGTATGATAGGAACTGTTTCCCGTGGTGTTCGTGCACCTATTATAAGGAACGGTGACGACATTGTTAAAATAGTTACAGAGTCTGTACTCGAAGCATCGCGTGATGCGGGCTTTGAAATTCAGGACCGTGACATTATTGCTATGACTGAGGCTATCGTTGCAAGAGCACAGGGTAACTATGCAAGCGTAAACGATATCGCCACAGACGTTCGTGCAAAGCTTGGCGGAGAGGACGTTGGTGTAATTCTCCCAATTCTCAGCCGTAACCGTTTTGCTATATGCCTCAAGGGTATTGCAATGGGTGCAAAAAAGGTTGTTCTTCAGCTTTCTTACCCCTCCGACGAGGTTGGTAACCACCTGATCAGCCTTGATGCACTTGACGAAAAGGGTGTTGATCCCTATAAGGACGTGCTTGACCTGAAAAAATACAGAGAGCTTTTCGGATATGAGAAGCATCGCTTTACGGGCGTTGACTACGTAGAGTATTATGAGGATTTAATCAAGTCCTGCGGAGCAGAGGCGGAAATCATTTTCGCAAACGATCCCCGTGCCGTTCTTGATTACACAAAGAACGTTATCAACTGTGACATTCACACCCGTGCACGCACCAAGCGCCTTCTTCTTGCGGCAGGTGCCAAGCGTGTTTTCGGTCTCGACGATATTCTGACCGAGAGCGTTAACGGAAGTGGCTTCAACAAGGACTACGGTCTCCTTGGCTCAAACAAGGCTACCGAGGAGCAGGTAAAGCTCTTCCCCAGAGACTGTCAGCCGATTGTCGATGCGATACAGAAGAATATTTTTGATGCTACGGGCAAGAGTGTTGAGGTTATGGTCTACGGCGACGGCGCTTTCAAGGACCCCGTAGGTAAGATATGGGAGCTTGCAGACCCCGTTGTTTCTCCTGCATATACCGAGGGACTTGTGGGAACGCCCAATGAACTTAAGCTCAAATATCTCGCCGACAATGATTTTGCCGACCTTTCGGGCGATGCGCTTCGTGAGGCTATCAAGGATAAGATAAAGACCAAGGATGCTGACCTTGTAGGTAAGATGGCAAGCGAAGGCACAACGCCCAGAAGACTTCCCGACCTTATCGGCTCGCTTTGCGGCCTGACATCAGGCTCGGGCGACAAGGGTACTCCTATCGTTTATATTCAGGGATATTTTGATAACTATACTACCGACTAATTAATTTCTTTGAAATTTCGTGTAATACTTTGTCAACTGCAAATAGGGCATCGTCGCTTTACGATTTAGTAAAGCGTCCTCGCCCTATTTTTGTTTCCGCGTCTTACGCAAAATTTCTTCGAAATTGTATTTTAATAATTATATACAAAAGTTTTTGCAGGGGAGTATGAGGGGAAGCTTTTTTCAAAAAGCACTCCCTCAAAAAAACAAATAAAAAGAAGATTTGCCTTGGGGCAAATCAACCTAAACTTTTCACTTTAGTGAAAAATATCACTGCGCAAGCAATATCACTCGGCTGTGCCGAATACCACTTGCCCGAAGGGCAAACATCACTAAAAAATAAGCGAGCACCGAAGTGCTCGCTATTTTTTGCACGTCCTTCCCACCGGGCCGTGTACCGCATAATTTGAACCCTGCATTAGCAAGGGCGGTTTCCGCTTTCTAACATTTTTGCTCCCAACGTCCGTACAAGTACGGGAGGTCTGCACCTGCTTCGAGT
>JAZSLY010000074.1:0-9717 GCA_045535585.1 Eubacteriales bacterium | reverse complement strand
GACTATAAGAAATCTTTAAAGAAGGGCGGCTGCGGCGAGTGCCAGACATCTTGCCAGTCTGCTTGCAAGACCAGCTGCGGTGTTGCTAATCAGAAGTGCGAGAGCAAGAAATAATCACTAATCAAAAGTGCCGCCTTTATGGCGGCAATTTTTGTGTAAAGGAGAAAAAATGGTTCACCAGTATAAATTAAATGGATACAATATTGTATTGGATTCTTGCTCGGGCTCAATACACGTAGTGGACGAGGCTGTGTACGATATAATTGCAATGTACGGCGAGAAGCATTCTGACGAGGAAATTATCGACTACATATTGAAGAAGTATTCCGATAGGGACGACGTTACGAGGGAAGAGGTTATTTCCTGCCTTGACGACATCAGGGCTCTTATCGACGCAGGTAAGCTTTTCACCCCCGATACCTTCAAGGATATGGCAGGCACCTTCAAGGAGCGCTCGGGAGACGTTGTAAAGGCGCTTTGCCTTCATATAGCTCACGCATGCAACCTCAACTGCTCCTATTGCTTTGCAAGTCAGGGCAAGTATCACGGCGAAAGAGCGCTGATGAGCTTCGAGGTAGGTAAAAGAGCCCTTGATTTCCTTATTGAGAATTCGGGTAATCGTACCAATCTTGAGGTGGATTTCTTCGGCGGTGAGCCCCTGATGAACTGGGACGTTGTAAAAAAACTGGTTCTCTACGCAAGAGAGCAGGAGAAAATATACAAGAAAAATTTCCGCTTCACTCTTACCACCAACGGTATGCTTATCGACGATGACGTAATTGAGTTTTCAAATAAGGAAATGAGTAACGTAGTACTGTCTCTTGACGGCAGACGTGAAATTCACGACAGACTCCGTGTTGACCATTCGGGTAAGGGAAGCTACGATACAATAGTTCCCAAGTTTAAAAAGTTCGTTGCCGCCAGAGGTAACAAGAATTACTATATGCGAGGCACCTTTACACACGCCAACCCCGATTTTACCAAGGACGTTTTCCATATGGCAGACCTTGGCTTTACAGAGCTTAGTATGGAGCCTGTGGTTTGTCCCTCCGACGACCCTGCGGCATTGACGCCTGCGGATATCGAAAAGGTGTGCGAGGAATACGAAATTCTTGCCAAGGATATGCTCAGGCGTGAGCGTGAGGGAAAGCCGATTACTTTTTACCACTATATGCTTGACTTGGAGTCGGGTCCCTGCGTATATAAGAGAATTTCGGGCTGTGGCTCGGGTACTGAATATATGGCGGTTACTCCTTGGGGCGACCTTTATCCCTGCCACCAGTTTGTAGGTGATGAAAAATACAAGCTTGGCGATGTATGGCAGGGTGTTACCAACAAGGCTTTGCGCGAGGATTTCAGAAGCTGTAACGCATATGCCCGCCCCGAATGTGCTGACTGCTGGGCAAAGCTTTATTGCTCGGGCGGATGTGCGGCAAACGCTTATCACGCAACGGGAAGTATAAGAGGCATTTATAAGCCTGGTTGCGAGCTATTTAAAAAGAGAATTGAATGTGCAATTATGATGAAGGTTGCACAGTCGGATAATAAATAAAATGAAGACTCCTATATTTGATTTCGTCGAAAGGTATGCTTCGTCGGATAAGGTACGGCTTCATATGCCGGGGCACAAGGGGCGTGGCTTTCTTGGAGTGGAAAGGTACGACGTCACCGAGATTTACGGCGCAGACTCTCTATTTGAGGCAAGCGGTATTATAGAGGAAAGTGAGAATAACGCATCAAGGCTTTTCAATACTGCAAAAACTCTCTATTCCACCGAGGGCTCTACCCTTTGTATTCAGGCAATGCTTCGCTTGGCGCTTCTCTCAAAGGGGAGCGACACGCCACCGTTGATTTTAGCGTCACGTAACGCCCACAAGGCGTTCGTTAACGCTTGCGCCCTCCTTGACGTTGACGTCAGGTGGCATCAGGGTGAGGGGGGGCAGGTATCTATCTGCACCGAGACTTTAGAGTGCGAAGCCCTTGAAAAAGAATTGAAGGATATGCCCGTGCCACCCTTGGCTGTCTATATTACAACCCCCGATTATCTCGGTAATATTGCCGACGTTTCAGCCATTGCAGAGGTGTGCCATAGATATGGGACAATTCTTATCGTAGATAACGCTCACGGCGCATATCTTCATTTTTTGGAGGAGTCAAGGCACCCGATATCACTTGGTGCCGACCTTTGCTGTGACTCTGCTCACAAGACCTTGCCCGTTCTTACGGGAGGCGCTTATCTTCATATAAGCCACCGTGTTGCAGATAGGTTTTCGCGTCACGCAAAGGAAGCAATGGCTCTCTTTGCATCAACAAGTCCGTCATATCTTATATTGTCATCGCTTGATAAATGCAACTTATTTTTGGAAACAGAAATAAAAAAAGCGCTGTCAGAAGCGCTTCAAAATATAGCTTTTGTTAAAAATAAGCTTACACAAAACGGCTGGCAGATACTGCCCTCCGAGCCCTTGAAAATTACTGTCAAGGTGCCGTGTGGCACAACGGGGCAAGCACTTGCCCAAAGGCTTCGTGAAAGCAATATTGAGTGTGAATATGCAGACCGTGACTTTCTCGTGTTGATGCCGTCGCCCGCAAATCCGCCTGACGATTACGAAAGGCTTATTTCGGCACTTGGCACAAATCACGGCGTGTACGACGAGGTAAGGTTGCCACGCCTCAATCTGCCCCGTGCAAAGTCGATCAGGGAAGCAATTCTCGCCGACAGCGAAATCCTTCCCGTCAGGGAAGCCCTTGGCAGAATATGCGCGTCTCCCACGGTTTCCTGCCCGCCTGCAATTCCCATTGCGGTATCTGGTGAGGTGATTACCAAGGAGGCAATAGAGGTATTTGAATACTACGGAATTGAAAAAGTGGCGGTAGTAAAGACGAAATAATTATATTTCGTCAACGAAGGGAACTCTTTCAACCGTGAATTCTCGTCCTTTAAGGTAGGAGAGAAGGTTATTCTCGTCCTTTGGAAGAAAGGATAATTTGTAGGAATATAATGCCTGAAATTTGTAGCCGAGGCGCTTGTCGTCTCGGTTTACTCCGTACTTTCCGTCACCTACGAGTGGGTGACCCATATGGGACAGCTGGGCTCTTATTTGATGTGTGCGCCCTGTTACAAGCCTCACTTCAATCAGGGAAAGCCCCCGTATTTTGTCCTCCTTCACTACGGTAAAGTAGGTCTCTGCGGTCAGTGCATTCGGCGTGGGTGCGTCGAAAACCTTTACCATATTTAGCTTACTATCTTTCAATAGATAGTTCTTTATGTGCCAATCCTTTTTATTGAACGTTCCGTGAACGAGAGCGAGGTATTTTTTTGATACCTCGTTATTTTTTATAAGGTCGTTAATGCACCTCAGGGCATCTGCATTCTTCGCGCAAATCACCATACCGCCCGTATTCCTGTCAATTCTGTTACAAAGGGCAGGCGCAAAGCTGCGCTCCTCTGTGGGATTATATTCGCCCTTTTGGTAAAGGTAGGCTTTAACGTGGTCTATTAAAGTTGAGGTGGTCTCTTTATCGTCGGAGTGAACGATGACCCCGGGTGCTTTGTCAGCCAATAAGACGTTTTCGTCCTCGTATACGATTTTCAAATTGGGAGTGAGCGTTGTGAAGGCAAGAGAGGTATCCTTCTCAAAAAATTCGTCCTTGATATAAAAGTCAACGATATCACCCGCAATGAGCTTTGTGCTTTGCACGGCTCTTTTTTTGTTGACCTTTATTTTTTTCTCTCTTATGTATTTATACATCAGCGACGTTGGCAACATAGGAAGTGATTTTGATATGTACTTGTCAAGCCTCTGTCCTGCATCATTCTTCGTAATTACAAAAGATTTGATTGTAAAACACTCCTTTATTTTACGTATGCTTCAAGTCTGTTGATTTTAAAGCCCTTGGCAATAAAGTTCTTTTCATATTCCGTCTTTACGTTATCGTATTCCAAAAGCTCGGTGTGCAAATCGAAGGTAACGTTTTCAAGGCGATATTTGCACTCGGCAAAGGTTTCAAGGGAATACTCAAAAAGGGGAAGATTATCGGTCTTGAAATGAATAGAGCCGTCCTCGGTCAAAACACGCTTAAACAGCTCCAAGAAGTTCGGACTTGTAAGACGGCGCTTTGCGTGTCTCTTCTTTGGCCAGGGGTCACAGAAATTTATGTAAATAGTGTCAAAAAAGTGCTCGGGGAAAATATCAGCCAAAAGCTCGGCGTCGCAATTTATAAATCTGACGTTATTTAAGCCTGCCGCCTTTACTTTTTCAAGAGCAAGCACCAAAATATCCGTGGCTTTTTCTATTGCAATAAAGTTGACGTCGGGATGGTTTGCAGCCATACCGCAAACGAAATCTCCCTTCCCGCATCCAATTTCAAGCCTTATGGGGTTACCGTTATTAAAGACCTCGCTCCAGCTATCCTTATGCTCTTCAGGCAATTCTATGAAAATCTCGGAGCACGCCTTGATTCTGTCGGGTGTATTTTTTCTTTTTCTCGCTCTCAATGTGATGTCCCCCTTAAATAAATTTACGCTATATTATATTACTTTTTTTCTCTTTTATCAAGAGGTAACGAATAAATTTATTTTTTATCGCCCAAAATCGTTTGAAGGATTGGTGATGATATGATTAGTTTTTCAAGGGAAACGGTGAAAATAATAGAGCTGTCGGTTGCAATAGCTTCGGGTTTTGGACATTCTTTTGTAGGGAGTGAGCATCTTTTGCTGTCTCTATTATCACAGCAATCAAGCCGCGGGCTTGTGGAATCGAGATGCGGATTTCAAATAGAATATCAGGTTGCCGTAAATTACGTTATGCATTGTCGCGGTACGGGTGAGCGTTTGAAGCTCACCTACGACAACTTAAGTTTCAATTATAAAGCAATTATTAAAAACGCATATATTCACGCCTTCAGCGAAAAGAGAGGAGAGATAGCACCCTATAATATGGTTCATTCTCTATTCAACGAAAAGGAGTGCTACGGAATGCGGGTGATAAATATGATAAAGAACGAAGAGCCACTTGCAAGTCACGGCAAGCATATCGGCGCCGTTATGAGTATTCAGGATTTGGAAAATATGATGAAGGACACTCCTTTCTTAAATACTTTTTCACGTGATATTACCCTCTCAGCGTTGAAAAACACGCTTGACCCCGTTCTTGAAAGGGACGGAGAGATAGAGCGGGTAATACAGATATTGATGAGAAAAAACAAGAGTAACCCCTGCCTTGTAGGATGTGCAGGTGTCGGCAAAAGCGCTATTGCCGACGGCTTGGCGTTGAGAATAGTAACGGGAGACGTGCCAAGCGAGCTTATGATGCGACGGGTGGTAAGTCTTGATATGTCAAGCCTTCTTGCAGGCGCAAAGTACAGAGGTGATTTTGAGGAGAGAATTAAAAAGATTTTCGACGAAATCAAGAGGGCGAAGAATATAATCCTGATGATAGACGAAATTCACAATATTATGTCAACGGGTGGCGGTGAGGGAACGATAGATGCAGGTAACATTTTAAAGCCCGAGCTTGCAAGAGGTGAAATATGTGTGCTGGGCGCAACCACCTTGGAGGAGTACGGAAAGACCATAGAAAAGGATAGCGCTCTTGACAGAAGATTTCAAAAGGTATTCGTGGAAGAGCCGTCAAGAGAAAAAGCGTTTTTGATGATAAAGGGAGTTAAAAGAAGATACGAGGAATTTCACAAAATTAAAATAGATGACGAAGCCATAGCCGAGGCAATAGAGCTGTCAATAAGAAATATGCCCAATAAGCATTTGCCAGACAAGGCGCTGGACCTGATTGACGAGGGGGCGGCGAGAGTCAGGATAGTCGGCAAGGACACCCTTTCGAGAGAAGATATAAAAACAGTTTGCGCCTCCCTCGGCGTTACCAAGCCACACCTTGACGAAAGAGCTATTAAGAAAGCCCTGAACGAAAGGTTCGTTGGGCAGGAGAGAGCAATAGACGAAATCGTGTCTGCGGTTTTGTTTGATAAAAGCGAGGATTATCCGCTTTCTATTTTGCTTCTCGGTGGTAGCGGATGCGGTAAGACGGGAATAGCAACTGCTCTTTCGGATGAGATTTTTGGCAGAGGAAAGGCTTTGAAGCTGGATATGGGGGAATTTACGGAGGAGCATTCGGTTTCAAAGCTGATAGGTGCGCCTCCCGGCTACGTTGGGTACGAGGAACGGGGACTATTGATGAGTGAGGTTGCCAAGAGCCCTCGCAGAATTATTATTTTTGATGAAATAGAAAAGGCACACAAGGAGGTCTTGAAGGTGCTATTAAACCTTCTTGACACGGGAACTATGCAGGACTCCCGCGGGAGAAAGGTGAGCTTTAAGGATTGCGTAATGATCTTTACTGCCAGCGCAGGCTTTGAAGTCCGTGGGGGAAGTATGGGCTTTGTCAGCCTTCCGAAAGACAGAGAGGAAAAGGACGGCAGAGTAAAGGAAATACTCGGCAACGAGATTTACGGAAGAATGGATGGCGTGATTTTTTTGGAGAGGGCAAATAAGCACGGAGCCCTTGAATGTTGCAGGAGGCTTATAGAGGAAAGCAAGAAGATAGCGCTTGAAGAAGGGGTTGAGCTTGTAGTTGACGAAAAGGTAACGGAGGCGGTGGTGGAAAAATCAAGGGTCGACGAGCTTGGATACAGAAATATAAACAAGCTTTACCGAATACTTGTGGAAAGAAAAATCAAGCGTATGCTTTTAAGCGGTAACGAAAAGCCTCACCGTATCAGCGTTATAGTTAATAACGACCTTGAAATACAGTGTATTTCCAATTTATTCAAATTCAATCTTGAAAATCAGGAGCTTTCAATGTATAATATACAAGGTAAGGTTGAATGACAGCCTAAAAACGTATAACCGAGAGGGAAAAAGATGTTCAATTTTTTGTATCCTGATTTTCATTTCAAATCTATTCACGACGTGCCTTTATCCTTTTATGAGGAAAATAATATCAAGGGCGTTTTGTTCGATATCGATAATACCCTTGAGCCATACAGCACGCCCGTGCCAAGTGAGAGAACGGCAAAGCTTTTTTCTGACCTTAAAGCCTGTGGGATAAAGCTTGCCGTAATATCAAATAACCACAAGGAGAGGGTAAGCGCTTTTTGCGAGCCTCTTTCGGTTTCATACTATTACGAGTCGGGCAAGCCATCTGCAAAAAATATCGACAACGCAATAAAGGAAATGGGTCTTCTTAACTCGGAGGTGGTTATCGTCGGCGACCAGCTCTTTACGGATATTTGGGCGTCCTCAAACGCCAAAATACGCGGAATATTCGTTGACAAGATAAACGATTGTGAAAGCTTCTTCATAAAGCTGAAAAGAGCTCTTGAAATTCCCTTTGTGGCAAGAATTAACAGAAAGGGATACGGTAAGATAAAATGAGGATGGCAAAATTCGGCCCCGGCGGAAATTCTGCATTGTTTGCAAGTTCACGTCATAGGTCAAGTGCTGATGCACCCAAGTGGGTCAGGGAAATGGGACTTGACGCATACGAGTACGAGTGTGGAAACGGCGTTTCGGGCTCTCCTGAAGCCTTTGCAACTATTGGGCTTAACGCGGTGAATAACTCGGTTTACACCTCTCTTCACGCGCCTTATTTTATTTCTCTGTCAGGTATCGACAAGGAAAAACGGCTTGGCAGTATAAAATATATTCTGCAGAGCCTTGATGCGGCAAAATATCTTGGCGCCAACGTAATAGTCGTGCACGCAGGAAGCGCCGCAAAGATTGACAGGCGGGAAGCTATGGCTCTTGCGAGTGACACTCTTGTGAACGCCCTTGAAGCCTGCGAGAAGATAGGTTTTGGCAACGTAAAGATAGGTCTTGAAACGATGGGAAAAATAAATCAGCTTGGTACGCTTGACGAAATCATAGAGCTGTGCGAGTTGGATTCACGCTTTTGTCCCGTGGTAGACTTTGGACATCTTTACGCCCGTTCACTCGGTACCGATATTTTGAGTGCCGATGACATTAAAAGGATTTTTGATAAGATTTCAACAAGACTCGGTGCTGAAACTGCAGAGAATTTGCATTGTCACTATTCCTGCATTTCCTTTACAAACGGCGGTGAGTCAAAGCACCTGACCTTTGGTAACGGTGCGTTCGGTCCAGACCCCGACCTATTTGCTTCGACGATTGCAGACCTTAAAGTGAGCCCGACGGTAATCTGTGAATCGGCGGGCACTCAAGACGTTGATGCGGCTTACCTGAAGCGCGCATATTTGGAGGCGTTAAAATGACCATATTGGAAAAATTCAAAAAAAGCTTTTTCGAAAAATTTAAGGGCGCAGCTCTCGTTTTGTCGGATATAAACAGATTCTATTTAACGTCGTTTATGTCAAGCCTCGGCGCCGTTATCGTTACAGAGGATAAAACCTTTTTGCTTGTTGATTTCAGGTATTACGAAATGGCAAAGAAAGCCGTTCAGGGAATAGAGGTAGTTTTAGTCAACGGACCGCTTCTTACCTTTGCAATGGATATTTGTAAAAGAGAGGGCGTTCACACCGTCGTAATTGAGGACGATTACGTTACTCTGGATATGAACAAAAGGATTGAAAAGATATTTGAAGGCTTTGAAATAGGATATTTCGGCACTCTCTTTTCTGAGCTTCGCGCCATAAAAACCGAAGATGAAATACGGAACATAGAATCCGCACAGAAAATTACCGATATGGCGTTCGAGCATATTCTTTCGTTTATAAGACCCGGAATAACCGAGAGTGACGTTGCCTGCGAGCTTGACTATTTTATGCGCAAAAACGGCGCTGACGGTCCTGCCTTCAAGACTATATGCGTTTCGGGTGCAAAGTCAAGTCTGCCTCACGGTGAGCCGTCTCAGGTGGTCTTGAGCGAAAATTCATTTTTGACTATGGATTTCGGCGCAAAGCTTGGCAACTATTGCTCGGATATGACGAGGACCGTGGTGCTTGGAAGGGCTGACGACGGCATGCGTGAAATTTACGAAATCGTCCTTGAAGCACAAAAAAGAGCCTTGGCAACTATAAAAGCAGGCGTTCTTGGATGCGACGTTGACAAAGCGGCGCGGGACTATATTTCCCAAAAAGGCTTTGGTGAGTGCTTCGGTCATTCAACGGGACACAGCCTTGGACTTGAGGTGCACGAGCTCCCGTCCTTTTCTTCGGGTTACACAAAGCTTATCCCGAAAAACACTATTCTCAGTGTCGAGCCGGGTATATATATTGAGGGAAAATACGGGGTCAGAATTGAGGACATTGTGGTAATTGACGACGGTTCATACAGAAATTTGACAAAAAGTGACAAAAAACTCTTGGAAATTTATTAAAATCTTTAAAAACCTATTGCAAATTTTCAAAAAATGGTATAAAATATTATGAAAATGTTATACATAAATTTACGGAGGATAATAATATGGCAGTATTAGCTGGAGATTTTAGAAACGGCGTAACGTTCGAAATGGACGGAAACGTTATGCAGGTAATCGAGTTTCAGCACGTAAAACCCGGAAAGGGCGCGGCTTTCGTTCGCACAAAGCTGAGAAACGTTATCACAGGTGCAGTTGTTGAAAAAACATTCAACCCTTCTGACAAGTACACACCTGCTTACGTTGAGAGAAAGGATATGCAGTATCTTTACTCCGACGGCGAGCTCTATTACTTTATGGATATGGAGTCTTACGACCAGATTCCGATCAGTAAGGATATTTTGACACCTAACTTCAAGTTCGTTAA
>JAZSLY010000192.1:0-27489 GCA_045535585.1 Eubacteriales bacterium | reverse complement strand
AAGATGATTCAGAAGGTTGACCTTGAAAAGAACAGAAATCTCCTTGTTGTTTCTACAATCCTCATTGCAGGTGTAGGCGGACTTACCCTCAACTTCGGTCAGGTTACTATCACCGCTGTTGCCTGCGCTCTCATCCTCGGCATTCTTGCAAATCTCCTTCTTGCTCCTTCGGAGAAGAAAGACAAAGAATAATAAAGAGATATTAAAAACGTCAAAGGGCTGTAAACCAAATGGTTTACAGCCCTTGTTTTCTTTGCCTTACTTTTTGTTTTTGATGTATTCCTCTATTTTCACCGCCGCATCCTTACCTGCGCCCATAGCAAGTATAACTGTTGCCGCGCCGGTCACGGCGTCGCCTCCTGCGAAAACACCCTCTCTCGTGGTGGTGATGCCGTCGCTTGTCACAAGACAGCCCTTTTTGTTGGCATCAAGACCCGGGGTAGTATTTCGTATAAGAGGGTTTGGAGTAGTACCGAGAGCCATAATGACCGTGTCCACCTCTAACTCGAATTCAGAGCCAGCCACCCTCTCGGGACGGCGTCTGCCCGATGCGTCGGGCTCACCAAGCTCCGTTCTATAACAGAGCATACTCTTCACTCTGCCCTTTTCGTCCCCGATAATCTTTTCGGGTGAGGTAAGAAGTCGGAAAATAACTCCCTCCTCCTTTGCGTGCTCCACCTCTTCCGCACGGGCAGGAATTTCCTCCGCACCCCGTCGGTATACGATGCTCACTTCCTCAGCGCCAAGCCTCAACGCACATCTTGCGGCGTCCATAGCCACGTTTCCTGCGCCTACTACCGCCACCCTTTTGCTCTTTACCTTGGGTGTGTCGTAGTCGTCAAGGTACGCCTTCATAAGATTGGTACGGGTAAGATACTCGTTGGCGGATAAAACGCCCACAAGCTCCTCGCCCTCGATATTCATAAACATAGGAAGTCCTGCGCCCGAGCCGATAAAGACCGCATCAAAGCCGTCCTCGAAAAGCTCGTCAACCGTCAGCGTTCTTCCCACAACCACGTTGGTTTTCAGCTCTGCACCGCGCTCTACAAGAGAGTCCACCGTCTCCTCAACTATTGCCTTGGGCAAATGGAATTCGGGAATTCCGTAGCTGAGAACACCGCCTGCCTTGTGAAACGCCTCGAACAAGGTCACGCCAAAGCCACGGTTTAAAAGCTCTCCTGCGCAGGAAAGTCCTGCAGGGCCCGTGCCTATTACCGCAACTCGTCCTGCCGACGAGTCTGTCTTTGCAAGCGTCCTCTTCGCCCTCATATAATCGGAAACGAAGCGCTCCAGACGTCCGATAGCAACGCTCTCGCCCTTGACGCCCCTGACGCATCTGCCCTCGCACTGTCTCTCCTGCGGACACACGCGTCCGCTGATAGCCGAAAGGCAGTTATCACGGTTTATAACGTCATACGCCCCCTCGAAATTCCTTTCCGCTATAAGACGGATAAATTCGGGAATGTCAATTCCTACGGGACAGCCTGCACGGCAGAGAGGATTTTTGCACCTCAGGCAACGCTCTGCCTCACGCACGGCGTCCTCCTCGCTATATCCCAGAGCCACCTCCTCAAAGGTGGTTCTTCTCTTTTCAAGGGACAAAAGAGGCATTGGAGTCTTTTCCATTTGCATATTTGCCATATTGCCCCTCCTATCTGTCGGTTCTGCCTATACGGCAGGTGTGCTTTTCCACGGCTTCCTTTTCTTCCTCAAGGTAGGCGCGGTTTCTGTTTATAAGGGCGTCAAAATCCACCAGATGACCGTCAAAGTCAGGGCCGTCAACACAGGCGAATTTCACCTCTCCCCCAACGTTTACTCTGCAACAACCGCACATTCCCGTGCCGTCTATCATTATGGGATTAAGGCTGACGATAATGGGGAGCGAAAGCTCCTTTGCGGTGAGGGTAACGAATTTCATCATTATTACTGGCCCTATGGCAATTACAAGGTCATATTTCTCACTTTCAGCAAGCGTGCGAAGCTTGTCGGTTACAAGCCCCTTCGTGCCGTAGCTACCGTCGTCGGTGGTAATATAAAGGTTATCCGACGCATTTTTCATTTCGTTTTCAAGGATAACCAGCTCCTTGGTTTTGAAACCTGCTATGATATCCACGCTGACGCCTTTTGAGTTGAGGTACTTTGCCTGAGGATACGCAATAGCGCATCCGAGACCTCCTCCAACCACCGCAACACGACGTACCTCACCAAACTCGGTAGGCTTACCGAGAGGTCCTGCCATCTCGCATATTGAGTCGCCCTCATTAAGCTCGGCAAGCTTCATTGTTGTTGCGCCCACTATCTGAAAGATAACGGTAACCGTTCCCGCACTCTCGTTATAGTCCGCAATGGTAAAGGGGACTCTTTCTCCCTTTTCGTGCACCATAAGTATGATGAACTGACCCGGCTTTATCCTTCTTGCAATAAGGGGAGCGGATATTTCCATCAATATAACGCTCTTGTTAAGAGCTTCTTTTCTGACTATCTTATACATATTACAGGGTCTCAATCTTGGTGTTCAGTCTCAGCCTTCTCGGCTCGGCTGTAATTTTCAAAGGGTCAAAGGTAAAGTGCCGACAGCTATATGCGCTTGACACAGGTCCGCGAAGCTTGCAAAGAGTGCTCTCGCCGTCAAGCATAGCACAGCCCTTTTCGCAATAAGCGCAAGCCCTTTCAATACAATCCTTCTTCATAGCTACACCAATACTCCTTTCCGTACTGTTAAATTTTATTATAAAGCCAAATCCGCTTTTTTACAAGAGTTTTTTGCGATTTTTTGTGTATTTTTGCAATATTTACAACTATTATAAGGAAAATCAGGGCAAGTATGGGGGAATATTCAAACATTGACAAAGCAATAGCCGAAAATGCTCTCGTGACGATATAGGGCACGGGGGACACCTCGGGCGCAAGAGTGCGCACCTGCGTCAACGCACTCACTCCCGACCAGCCAACCGAGAGTGCCTTCAGGACGGAATGTTCCCCTGCCCCTGCCACCCCCGAAGTCATTTCAAGGACGGTGGAAAAAAAGAAGGTCAAGGGCGGAAAAAGCCGTGAAAGGACGGTGGTGAGAGCGTTGAAAAAGATAATAGTGCCCGAAATGCCCACCACCGCCGTCGCGCTCTCGGATATGGCTCTCGGCAGAGTCAGGGGGGTCACATCCCCTCTCCCCTCCGTCCTTTTGCTCTCAAATAGCGAGGAAAAAACGACGGCGCAGACTATCAGGAATAAATACCTTATAGCACCCGAAACTGCGTTATCCCACGCCACCAGTATGACGAAGGCAGGACTTGGCAGAGAAGAGAGGGCAAGGGCACGCCCCGCCTCCCCCTCACTGATTTTCCCCTCCCTCGCCAATCTGCCGATATCCGTGGCAGAGGTGGGAAAGCCCGTCAGCATTCCTGCAATAACGGTAGGTAAAAGGGCGTCGGATAGCTCCATTCTCCGCCACAGACGCCACCTTCCCACCCTTTCCGTCAGGCGCAAAACGGGGCGTGAGCGGGCAATAAGGCGCATCAGCACCATCATAGGAAAAAGAGTTTTAAGAATTACGTTCTTGATAATGAAAAGAGAGAGGGCAACGCTCTCCCCCAAAAGCTCTCCCCCAAGGGAAAGCAGAATTGCCATAAGTATATAAAAAACCGTCACGAAATACACCTCACTACAATTATATTTCCCCTCCCCCTCACATATGATTGAATATGAATATGAAAGGAGACGGCAATGGAGCTTGTAATGGATTTTATTTCGCCCTATATTTTCATCGGTGCAGAGGGAGTGATGATAGAGGGTGTGCGCAGAATAACCCTTTGGGAAGAGGAGAAAATAGAGCTTCAGCTCACCCGTAGCAATATGACGATAGAGGGGAAAGGGCTTAACTTTGAATACAAATCAGACGAGGTGATTATGATAAGCGGAAGTGTGGAGAAGATAGAATTTTTCAAAAAGGGCAAGAAGAAATGAAGCTCCTCTCGGTAAAATATACCATTCCCTGCAGCAATCCAAGGTGGGTGCTCACAAGGCTTCTGCGCTCGGGGCTACTCTTTTCCCACCCCCGCAGGACCGACACGGGACTCACCTTTTTCTCCTCCGTCTTTGCAAAAAAGAAGCTTCTCCTCTGGGCGAAGGAGTCGGAATACGAAATAGAATGGGAACACACGGGGCTTTTTGCGCCCGTTTTGGCGCTGAAACGCCGTCCGGGTATCATTTTCGGCAGTATTTTTGGACTTTTTTTGATTTACCTATCGACTTTTTTCATTTGGAGTGTTAGAATAGAAGGTAATGAAGCATTAAGTGACGGGGAGATAATCACTCTCCTTCGGGAATGTGGCTTCGGCGAAGGCTCACGCAAGGGATATTTCGACACCAACGAAATACAAAACGACGCCCTCACGCGAAATCACGCCCTCTCCTTTCTCTCCATAAACGTTCACGGAATGGTGGCGGACGTGGAGGTATTTGAAAAGGAGGAAGAGCCAAAAAACCACAAAAGCAATATTCCCTACAACCTTGTGTCCGACAGCGACGGCGTGGTTCTTTCTACCCTCGTTCTCAACGGGCAGTCTATGGTGAGTGTGGGAGACACGGTAGTCCGTGGACAGCTTCTCGTCAGCGGTCTTATTGACAGTAGCGTGGGAAGCGCAAGGCTTGTGAGTGCCGACGGGCGAATACTCGCAAGGACTCACAAAACCTTCACCCTCACAAAACCCCTTACCGTAACCGAAAAAATATATACCGACGAGGACGTCTCCGTAGGGCTTGGACTCCTTGGAAAAGCCATCACCCTTGAAAGAGCGCCTCGGCGTGAATGCGACACCGTCGTGGAAAGCACACCCCTCTCGCTTTTCTCCCTTTCCCTCCCCCTGACCCTTGAAAAAAAGCGTCATTTATATTATCGCGAGGAGGAGGTAACAATAGATGAAGAGAGGGCGCGTGAAATGCTTCTTGAAGAGTGTGACGCCTACCTTTCGGCAAACTTTGACGGCGCCGAAATAGAAAATAAGACAGAGGACTTTTCCCTGTCGGACGGCAAAATGACGGTGACGGTTGAGGTGACGGCAATAGAGAATATAGCCGTAAAAAAGAGAATTAACGTAAATACACTAATGGAAGGTGCAAAATAAATGCCAAACGAAATTTCAATATTCTGCGACAGCACGGACGTGGTATCCCGACTCTTCGGCGTAGGTGACTCCAACGCCGTTGCCATCGAAAAGGCTCTGGGCGTTCTTCTCGTTAACAGAGACCTTGAAATCAAGATTTCAGGAGAAGACGACGAGAGCGTCAGGCGGGGAGCTGCCCTTGTAAAGCATCTGGCAGGCGTTGCCGAAAAATGCGAAGACCTTACCGAGCAGGCGGTGAACTACGCTATAAGTATGTGCCTCGAGGGCAAGCTCTCGGAGCTCGGTAACGGTGACGAGTGCATCTGCATCACCCCCAAGGGTAAGCCCATAAAGGCGAAAACTCTGGGACAGAAGAATTACGTCAACGCAATCCGCCACAACACCATCACCTTCGGCGTAGGCCCTGCAGGTACGGGTAAGACCTACCTTGCGGTAGCAATGGCGACCAGCGCCTTGAGACAGAGGGAGGTCAGCCGTATCATTCTCACCCGTCCAGCCATCGAGGCAGGCGAAAAGTTAGGCTTCTTACCGGGAGATTTGCAAAACAAAATTGACCCCTATATCCGTCCCCTTTACGACGCAATGTATGAAATGTTAGGCGTTGAAAGCTTCCAGAGGCATTTAGAAAAGGGCACCATAGAAATAGCGCCTCTGGCGTATATGCGAGGCAGAACGCTTGACGACTCCTTTATCATTCTTGACGAGTCGCAGAATACCACCCCCGAGCAGATGAAAATGTTTTTGACCCGTCTCGGCTTCAACTCCAAGGCGGTCATAACGGGCGACGTAACCCAGATAGACCTGCCCGACGCCAGAAATTCGGGCTTGAAGCAGGCGCTGAAGGTGGTATCCGACATAGACGGCATCGCCATTCACCACCTGACCTCAAAGGACGTGGTGCGTCATACTCTCGTGACGAAGATAATCGAGGCTTACGACCGCTTTGACAAAGAAAAAAACAAGAAAAGCTGATAATTTTTCTTGATTTTGCAACGCATATGTGGTAAAATAATTATTAATAAAAAATTAAGGAGATAATATATGAAAAAGACTGTCAATGACATCCTTGCCATAATCAAGGAAAAGGACATAAAAATGGTTGACTTCAAGATGGTTGACATCAACGGACAGTTCCGCCACGTTACCATCCCTGCAAAGAATTTCTCTGAAAAGACAATGAAAAACGGTATCGGCTTCGACGCCTCCAACTACGGCTATGCGGTAGTTGAAAAGAGCGATATGGTGTTCATTCCCGACCCCGACACCGCCGTTGTTGACCCCTTCTGCGAAATACCCACCCTCTCTATGACGGGTAATGCAATGATTATCGACACCCCCGAGAACAGACCTCTCGCCCAGTATCCGAGAAACATCGTTCTTGCGGCAGAAAAATATATGAGAGACGAAGGAATTGCCGACACTATGTTCGTGCTTCCTGAGTTTGAGTTCTATATGTTCGACAAGGCGTACTGGAACGTAGCCCCCAACTCTATCGGAGTTGAGGTGGACGCCACTCAGGCGCATTGGAACAGCGATGTTGAGGGACAGGGCAACGTAGTTCCAAAGCAGAAAAACTACCACGTGGCAAAGCCCTTTGACGTAACGTACGAGGCAAGAAGCGAAATGTGTATGCTTATGGACGAAATGGGCATCGCACTTAACTATCATCACCCCGAGGTAGGTGCGGCAGGACAGTTTGAAATCGAGCCCGAGCTTGGCGTTATGTCAAAAATGGCAGACAACACAATGCTCATAAAATACATAATCCACAACACCGCAAGAAAGCACGGTCTTTCCGCAACCTTTATGCCAAAACCCGTTATGGGTGAGGCTGGCAACGGAATGCACGTTCATATGCTTTTGATGAAGGACGGCGCGCCCGTGTTCTCCGACGACGACGGCTATTCACATCTCAGCCGTGAGGCGCACTACTTTATGGGCGGACTTCTGAAGCACATCGCTTCCCTCTGCGCCCTGACCAACCCCAGCACCAACTCCTTCAAGCGTCTCGTTCCGGGCTTTGAAGCTCCCGTTACCGTAGGCTACGCTACCTCCAACAGAAGCGCCGTTATCCGTATCCCTGCCTACGCCAAAGCCCCCGAGCTTCGCCGCTTTGAATTGAGAAACCCCGACGCCACCTGCAACCCCTATTTCTGCTTTGCAGCTATCCTTATGGCAGGTATCGACGGCATCAAGAATAAGATAGACCCCCACGAAAACGGATGGGGGCCCTACGACTGCAACCTCTTCCATCTTCCCGAAGAGGAAAAGGCAAAGCTTTCCCACCTTCCCACCTCTCTTTCAGAGGCTCTCGACGCTCTTGAAAAGGATAACGATTACCTCACCGCAGGCGGCGTATTCCCCAAGGAGCTCATCGACAACTTTATCAAGACCAAGCGCGAAGAGGTTCGTGAGCTTTCCGCTATCCCCCCCCCCCCCCCATTTGATTAGTACTACAATTTATAAATTTAAAACCACTAAAAATACGGGGTGTAAAGCAAACGCTTTGCACCCCCGAAAACTGTAAAGGACGTGTATTATGAAAACAAAGCTTTTATCCTTCATTCTCATTTTAGCGCTCACCTCACTCTTTACCCTCTCCTGTAATAAAGAGGAAGAAATTGAAGAAACCCCCGACGTTAATATCACAGAGGACGAAAGTGTCGCAGGTGAAGCCGATATTACCCCAAATGAAGAAATAACGGAAAATCCCGAGGTTAAAGAAGAGCCCGAGGTCGAGGAAGAACCCGAGGTCGAGGAAGAGCCCGAGGAGGAATACGTTTTCAGTAACGGTTTTGAATTCGAGCTTCTCAGCGACAACACCTACTCTCTCGTTAGCTCAAGAAACTTCTACGCAATAGACGCCGTAATTCCCAACGAGTACGAGGGCTTGCCCGTTTCTACTATCGGTGAGGGCTCTATGGACAAAAAGGCATTTATGAAATCTGTGCGTCTTTTGAAGGGCACGACCACTATCGGAAAGAATGCCTTTGAGCGTAGCTTTGCTCTCAAAGCCGTATATCTGCCCGAGGGACTTATCTCTATAGGCGAATACGCCTTCAGTGAATGTGAGGTACTTAATGAGGTAAATTTATCCGACGGTCTTGTAGAGATAGGCGCTTATGCTTTCCAGCGCACTCCTGCTCTTGAGAGCATCACCCTCCCTGATTCTCTTAGGAAAATATGTAATTCCGCCTTTTATAAGAGTGGACTCAAAACCCTCGTTATTCCCGAGGGAGTTACGCATATAGGGGACAATGCCTTCCTCTTCTCTCATCTTGAAAGCGTAGTGCTCCCCAGCACCCTTGAATATATCGGCGAATCAGCGTTCAGGCACACAAATCTTAAAAATGTCGTTATTCCGGACAGCGTTACGTTTATCGGAGATGAAGCCTTTAAGGACTGCCCCCTTGAGTCACTCACTCTGCCCGAAGGCTTAAGCTACGTTAACGAAAAGTAGCTTCCACAGCAGAAAGGATAATAAACGATTATGAAAAGATTTTTGACCTTACTCTGTCTTATGTTCGCTATATTGAGCGTTCCCTCACTTGCAAAAACCGTTGTCACCGAATACGAGGGCTTCAAGTGTACCTGGACCGACGGCGACGTTTTTATTGAGGGCACGGGAGAGTTGCCTGAGAAGATAGTCTACTATTTCTATGAGCCCGAAGACGGAGATGAGTATATTGCCATCACGGGCAACAAGTGGAAATACGGTCGTGTAGAGCTCAGCGAGGGCATCACAGCTATCCCAAATCTTCGTTATAATGTATCGGTAAACTACAGCGCCATAATCGGCGAGTTAGTTATTCCCTCAACGGTAAAATTCATTGATTCAGATAACTTTCATCGCCTTGAAGCGATTACCGTTCACAAGGACAACCCCGTCTACGCATCCCACGGCGGTGCGCTCTACACCAAGGATATGACCACCTTCGTTGCCTATCCCCGACTTCGTACCGACAAGCACTACGATATTCTCACGGGTGTCACAGCACTTAATGGGGACTCCTTCGACAACGCCGTCTATCTGGAGTCGGTTACTATCCCCGAGGGTGTCGTCACCATTCCTGCAGGCACCTTCAGCGAATCAAAAAAGCTCACCTCGGTAACTCTGCCGTCAACCATACGGGTGATTGGGGAATACGCCTTCCACAACACCTCGCTAAATGAAATTTCAATTCCCGAGGGCGTTGAAACCCTCCCCACCTTCTCACTTATCACACGCTCTACTCTTGAGCGCATCTATCTGCCCCGCTCTCTTAAAGCGCTCGTCGGCGCGACTGTCTCAACAAGAAATTTAAAATTCGTCTACTACGGCGGAAGCAAGGAGGACTGGGAGAAAATAGAAATCAAGCACAAGCAAACTCTGTCCTCAAACGACTTTTCCGAGGCAGTTTTCCGCTATAATGCGACGGGTCTGCCGAGCGAAAAGGAAGTGCTTGAGGTAGTGCCTCTCAACGACAAGTACCCATCAGGCTACTTCAACGACGACAAGACGGTTGCCTGGTACGTGGACGAAAATTCTGTTTTACACGTGCACGGTTACGGAAGAACAGACAGCGACCCCACTCCAGGCGGCTACTACAAGCCCTGGGCACCCTACTCCATTGACGAAACAAGCTATCACCTGAAGGGACTTATCGTTCACGAGGGAATAACCGAGATAGGCGCCCACGCCTTCGACACCTTCACCTATGACACGATAGAGCTCCCCACGACCCTTAAAAAAATAGGCTCGGGTGCTTTTGGTGAAGTCTTTGCCGACAAAATCATTATCCGAGGCGTGACACATCTCTTTAACTATACCTTCCCGAGATCACGAATCAGTGAGATTATCTTCCCCGACAATCTCCAATATATCGAAAGCGGATGCTTCGTTGCCTCGTTTGACGATAAGCTTTCCGTTACCTCCGTCACCCTCCCAAAAAGCATCAAGTATATAGGCAACAATGAAGCCATTCCTTCATCTGTAACCGACATTTACTACGAGGGCTCCAGAAAGGACTGGGACAAGGTGGAGAAAATGACCAGCTTCAAGGGCGTTACGATCCACTTTTTATCCGACCCACTCTCCGACGTTCCCCAAAACCATTGGGCAAGAGGCTATATTGAAGCCCTCTACGAAAAGGACATTGTGGGAGGCATGAGTCCCAACTCCTTTGAGCCCGAGTCGTATCTCACCTGGGGTCAGGCACTCAAGCTCCTTCTCGGCTCCTGCGGTCACGGAAACCTTTCCCCCACACGTGAGCATTGGGCATCGGGCTTTCTTGACTACGCCAAGTTCCGTCAATGGATGCATCCGAGTGAATTATACGACGACGGACTTGACACCAAAATCACCCGTCTGCGCTTCTGTCAGCTTGCGGCAGGCGTTAAAATGATAGTAGGTGCACCCGACCATAACCCCTTCACCGACACCGACGACCCTATGGTTCTCGCTCTCTATAACGCAGGCATCATCGGCGGCACCTCCGAGACCACCTTCTCCCCCGACGAATATCTCACCCGTGCGCAGATATCAAAAATTATATATCTCTTGATGAACAAATAGGGAAAGCCAAAAGGGCAAAATTAAGGAAGAGTGACAAATCTACGGATTTGCCACTCTTTTCCTTTTCGCGTGCCAAAGGCACATATCGCATTACGGAGTAATATATCGCACCGAAGGTATATCGCATACGAAGTATATATCGCTCTTTATATGTTTTAGCGGATTTTTCGCTAAACTTTTTTTACAATAGTCGAAAATCGCCTCACGATTTTCTTCCTTAATGTTTCCGCAGGAAACACATCATTTGCGAAGCAAACATCATTCATCATCGTAGCTTTGCTACGACATCATTTTATTCTCCCTACTACTATGAGCCTATCATCCCTCTCCCTACCGTAGCAGGTAGAAAGAGTTATAAATCTGCTCTCCTCACAGGTCTCCGCCTTTGCTTTATATAGGCTTTTTTTGCATATATTCTCTATAATCTCCCCGTCTCCCCCATTGATAAAGGAATACCAGGCGTCGTCGCTTTTTATCAGCACCACCGCAAACAATTCGTACTCACGCGCGCCCTCGGGTGTATAGAGATATATTGCCCCGTGCGCCTTTGTAAAGCCTGAGTCAAGGTATTTTTGAAGGTCGGCAAACATGGTGCCGTTGAGCATATTGTGCCCGTATATTATAAGATTATCACAATCAAGCGTGCACCTGCCGTCAAGGAATGGCGTACCGGACTGGCTTTTTTTACCGTAGAAATTCTTATCAATATACTTTTCGGGCTCGTCGGGAGTGAGCATCACGGGATAGTTGATTCTCGTGCCCTCCACGTAAATCCAGGAAACGCAATCGGGATTTTCTTCTTTTACGATTGACATATTGATTGAAGGCGGTATATCGCTTTCCTCCTCACTCACCGAGGGCGTCGACAAGCTTTGCTCCTCCTCCGACCCGTCGGGCGTCAGGGCAAGGGACAAAACGTCCTCAAAAACCTTCTTGTCCTCCTCCCTCTCACAAAGCTCCTTTATTATCATAAAAAGAGCAAAGAGGGCGACTAAAGCGCATATAAAAGCCAATACTCTGTAAAGCTTCTTCATAACTCTCTCACTTTTAGAAAAAAGGGCACGAAGCGTGCCCTTTTGTTAATTTATTTTACCATAACGGGATAAAAATTGAATATTAGTTTTTTTCGACGAACTTATTTCATCGCGGTAACTTCAACCTTTTCGCCGTTTACATAAATAGTAACATCGTCTACTTCGTCAGAATATTTAACCTGATACAAGCCGTAGAATGCATCACTGTAAGTGTTAGTTCCTTCAAACTTAACTGTGGCATCAGGGCTACCATTTTCAGGGTCAACGCTTACAGCAGCAACGGGAATACCGTCCCAAGTCTGTGCAGAAGTAGTAGCGATAAAGGTACAATCCTTAACAGTTACTTCGGTTTCAGTTGTGTTGTGAACAAGAATTGCCTTTGCCTTTCCTCCTGTGATATCCTCAAAAGTACAACCGTTAAATTCAACCTTGGATGCTCCCCAAGTCCAAACGTATCCGTTGTTTAAATTAAAGGTACAGTTGTTGAAAACGCTATCTCCATAAAGGGTGTAATTAGAGCCTACAATAGTACAATTGTTATAGGTTGCGCTAAGTCCTGCATAACCGGGATAATCGTTGCCTTGAATATTAAGGGTAACGTTTTCGAAAGTTACGTTAGAACCTCTAAAGCTATAATCTATATCTCCCTCAGCTCCATCGTCATCTTCTACTTTGATTTTTGTTGAACCATTACCTACAATAGTAAGCTCTTTGCCCATAGCTGAATCAGGGATACTATATTCTCCATTATCAAGAATTACGACTGATGCACCTTCGGTAATCGCTTCGTTAAGCTCGGTATCATTTTTTACCTTTTCAACATCTCCCGCATCACTTCCGTCTGTCGCATCACCGAGGATTTTAACCTCGTATCCGTAAGCAGAATCCTGTGCAGCATATACTCTTGCAGCAACGGTTGCATTCTTTACATAAATGGTGATACCGTTTGCGTCACCGTTATCACCGTGTGTTGCAAACTGAGAGCCGCTAAACGTTACGTCGTCACCCAAAAGGTAAATGCTGGTGAGGTTTGGACAAGAACGGAATGCATAATTTTCAAATGCTACGTTGCCCTCAACGGTAACTGTCGTAAGGTTAGCCATATCCCTGAATGCGCCCTGCTTTATAGTCTCAACGTTTTCAGGAATTGTAAGAGATGACATACCTGTCGTACGGAAGGACTGAATACCTATAGTTTTAAGTGTAGAGGGGAAATTTACTGTGGTGAGATTTGGAAGTGCGTTAAGGGCATTGTCCTTGATTTCTACCAAGCCCTCGGGAAGAGTAAGAGATTCAAGAGGCGCATTCTTGCCGAATACACGGTCGTTATCATTTACGCCATCTCCCGTTCCGAGAATCGTTACGTTTTCGTCCACGTTATGAGAGGTCAAAGTATAATCGTCAACGGAAATCATAACGTAGTCGTTGTCGATAGTAGTACCGTAGGTTACTCCGTCAACCTTCTCTATGGACATCTTAGGAATCTCAATATCGTCATAGTCCTTGTCAATGCTGTCGGGCTCTACGTTGTCCTGAGTTGCAAGCAATACGACTGCAAAATCAGAGCCGATTGAAAGCTCCTGATACTCGTTGCCTGCTTCCTCTTTCATCTTGAGAGCAATGGTAACAGTAACGTCCTTTTCTGCCTTAAGGTCACCGCTCATATTTGCAGGCATACCTGCAAGAATATCAGCCAAGGTACCAACCCTAGTAAGACCAGTGAGGTCTCTTCCTACGATAAGCTCACCCTCTGCAAAGAATACGTCAATTACTTTGGCAAGCTCACTCACATCTCCCGTGGGAGCTATGTTCAAGTGATACTTTAGAGCCAACGTTCCAATATTGCTGATCTTTATATTCTTCGCATCCGTGTAGCCGGGCTCCCAAAGCTCGCTATTGAAGATTGCACCGCTGGATGCATCCTTGTAGGTGGTCTGTGTGCCCACGGCACCTGATGCGTCACGCCACTCCATTTGAACCTTGAGTGTACCGGACTTGATGATGTTGTTCGACGAGGTCACGGAGTCCGTAAACCAGGCAAACGTTGTTCCGATAAGCATCGATACGCAAAGAAGGAGCGATATCGCGCTTAAAAGAAGGGATGATTTTGTCTTTGTCATTGTCTTTCTCCTTAGTTATTTTTGTTTTGCTTTTCAGCAAGAAGGGAGCGCAAAAATTTTTGTGCCCTCTTCTTGCCGCCCACTCAAAATGAGTGGGGGCTATTCTCTTCAGCTTAATCTTCAAGCCATAATTTTTCAAGCACCAGCTTCCTGTGGCAATCGGTACAAAGCTGTCCTACGCCTCTGATGTAGTTGTTCCTTTTGGCAATCGGCGTTGAAATCAATGTATGGGTAACTCTTCTGCACATAACGCAAGTTTCATACTGTTCCTTAGGTGTCTCGTTGTTTGATTTTTTTCTTTTAAGCGTCAATATTTTCATCTTCCGTATTTTGTACTGTCTCGTCCTCAATAATAGGCTCTTCTTCTACTGCAGGTTCTTCTACCGTAGGCTCTTCTTCTACTGCAGGTTCTTCTACCGTAGGCTCTTCCTCTACGGGCGTTTCTTCCTCCACGGGAGTCTCTTCCTCCACGGGAGTCTCTTCCTCTGCGGGTGTTTCTTCCTCCACGGGTGTCTCTTCCTCTACGGGTGTCTCTTCTTCCACGGGTGTCTCTTCTTCCACGGGTGTTTCTTCCTCTGCGGGAGTCTCTTCTTCCACGGGAGTCTCTTCCTCCACGAGAGTCTCTTCTTCCACGGGTGTCTCTTCCTCTGCGGGTGTTTCTTCCTCTACGGGTGTCTCTTCCTCGGTGGGCGTCAAAGCTGATGTAGGTATGTTTATGATCTGCCCCGGCTCTATATGCGCTCGGTCTTCTATTCCGTTGAGCTCAACAAGCTCGTCAACGGTAACGTTATACTTCATCGCTATATCAAAGAGAGTATCGCCCTCTACGGCAACAATCGACTCTGCCGTATCCTCGCCCGATTCCTCGGTCGATTCCTCGGTCGATTCCTCGGCTGATTCCTCGGTTGATTCTTCGGTTGATTCTTCGGTTGACTCCTCGGGCGTTTCCTCTTCCTCTGCGTTTATGGTTATTGTAATAACCTCTCCGCTTGTGAGGTAGATATCGCTGTTGTCAATGGCGTAGGTTGTATTTACAAAATAGCAGGAGGTGCCCCAATGGGTCATTATATCCATTTTTGCGTCTGCGTCGAGGTTAAACGAGGTCTTAAAAGGCTTCCCCTCTTCTATCTGCTCCGTTACGTATTCGTTTCCCGCAACGCTCATAACGCAAAAGCCCGTATCTGTGCTGCCATTCTTACGGGTAATAGTTATGGTATTAGTGCCCTTCTTCAAAACCAATTCATAAGTAAACCTACCCGTCGGGCTGACTTCAAGGTCGTGGGTGGTCGTGGTTTTTAAGATGACCGTTTCCGTCTTGCTATCCGTACCCTCGTTTTCTTCGCCGTCATCAAGGCTCACCGCTTGCTCTATTTTTTCCACCGTCTCGTAGGTATTCTCAGCATCTATTTTGACCTCAAAATTACCCGCGGTGATAATATTATTGGTGGATTGAACGCTTGCCTCAAAGAAGGCAACCGCCGCAAAGGACATAAGGAACAGACAAATAAGTATCAAGGCAACCGATTTATATATATGACGGTAAACGTCTTTTTCAGTCAGCTTTTCGTTTTGGGACGTATGAAAAATACTGTTATTGATCATTTATCGGTCTCCTTTCTCTGAATTCGGTTAAGCTTATTCCTGAATCTGCGATGCTGATATTATTACGTTCAAAAATACTTCGGGCTGATGAGGGGGCTTGTAGTTGGCAATATTCGTTACCTCCTCGGGCATTCTGACGACTATGGCTATATACTTTTCTCCGCCTGCGTCAAGGCGGGTGTTAGTTGTAGAATAGTTCTGCAAGGGCTCGGTGGCAAGAGCACGGCATTTCTCTCTCGTTGACACCATGTCACTCACCTCTTCGAAGCTGTCGCCAACGGCAAGTCCAAAGCGCAAGTGATCCTGAAGGTTAAAGGTGTCGCCGTCGTAATTGATACCCAAGGTGTATTTATACACTCTCACGGCGCTCTGCCACAAGAAAGGCATATCGCCGTTATTCTTCACCTTGAGATATACTATTTCAGTGTACCCGGGCTCGTAGAGTGCGTTCTTGTCGAAAATTTCGGTGTCCTCTTCAAGCTCGTCCCAATCTCCGTTTTGGAGTCTGTGCCATACCTGAAGGTCAAAATCTGCAAAATGAAATACGTTTTTCAATTCGGGAGTAGTATCGCGGAACCAGGCAAGCGAGGCTCCCGTACCCAGCACTCCCCAGATAATGAACAGGCACAAGCTGAGGACAAACGCCAGCTTTTTATATTGATTTTTAATAAACGACACGCTTATCCTCCTTTGCTTTCTCTATTTCTTATCCTTCTTTTTTTCAAGCCATAAAAGCAACGCCATCACCAATAGCGACCCCAAAAGGAGTCCCAGCCACAAGGGAATATTTGTGGTGTCCCCCGTGGGTGGCGTCACCTCGGGCTCGTCCGGGGTAACAGTTCTGTCAAACCTTACAAGGAATTTATTCGTTTCCCCGTCAAAAGTCGTGGAGGTGTACTTATATTCCACACCGCCTACGATGGCGCTCGCGCCAAATAAAGCCTCGATTTCCAATTCCGTTGGAAGCGCCTCAACGTCCCCCGAAGCAAACAACGGAAGGTACGCATCCACTCTGCCGTTGGTGTAATACACCGCCTCAACGGTATATCTCACCCACTGTGGCTCGTCGGGCGCGTCAGGCTCATCGGGCTCATCGGGCAGGGGCTCGCTCTGTCTGTCAAAGCGAAGGGTGTAGGTATTGCTCTCGCCGTCGAACTCGGTGGAGGTGTAGGTATATTCCTTTCCTCCGTAAAGGGTGGCGTCCTTATATCTGTCCGCTATTTTTTCAATATCGGGTAGCTTTTCGGCACGCTCGGTATAAAGAAGGCGCTGTGGTATATCGTTATCCAGAACGCCGTCGGTGTAGTAATTTGCATCTACTCTGTACTTGATATATTCGGTCAAGGGAGCGGGAGTCAATGGAATATATACCTTCGGCACTTCCTCCACCATAAATTCCCATTCCACGTCGCCCGAGGTGAAGCGGTAATGATTGTCAAGAGAGTGCGGCACCGTCAGGATAACGTCAAGGTCTACCCACTCGCCCTTTGAAATAGTGGCGATATGCGTCCATTCGGTCAAGGTGCCCGTCTCGTCGGCAGGGGCGTCGAAAAGATTTTTACTGTCGGACACGACGCTCAAGTGAAGCTTCGAGAGAAATTCGTGATTTACCACTCCTCCGAGAGACCTCATATATACCCGCGCAAAAAAGCGCTCGTTGCCGTTATGTAATATTGAAATTTTTTCGGTAAGCACGTCACCGGGCATAACGTCCTTGAAATTGTCAAATAGGTCGCTGTCCTCATAAACGCTTCCGGGGGAAAATTCAATAGCCTTGCCGTGCCCCTTGAACGTAACGAGAGAGTCTGCGCCCAATGCCGAAACGGTCATAATAATGGCAAATATAAAAGCCACAAGGGTCACGCGTATTCCTTTGTTCATAACCGTTCCTTTCTTTTTATCGCTCTATGCGTTTTATTATTCAGGCCAGCCCACAGCAGTATATGTCTTGCCGTCGGTCAGGGGATTGTTCTTCGATTGTACCGCCTGAGCTAAAACCGTGAGAGTAAGGGTTTTGCCGATATAGCCGTTATCTACCTTCTCTCCCACTATTTTTACCTCGGAGAACACCCTCGGAGTCATCTCTCCCGCCTCAACCACGTCGTTATAGTAGTACCAGCCGTCACGGTAGGTCCAATGCTCAGGGTTTATATTAAGCTTAAAGCAGTCATCCGCAGGAAGAGTGTCGGAATTTATTCCGTATACCATCTTGACTCTCAGGTAAAATGGCTCTGCCGAAAGGCTTTCTATCTTAACCTCTTTCGTCACCACATCACCTGGGATAAGATAGACGCCATCGGAGGGAAGCGCAACTCCCCCGAAGCCCGTCTCGTGAATTCGCATATCAATTCCGCCCGAGGTTATCACGTTGGTGGCTTTGCCCACTGTGGTATAATACGCAAGAGTGCCTTGTGTCACCAAAGTGAGAAAAAAGGCAACCACAGCTATTGTTAGAAGCTTCAGCTTAATTCTACGCATTGAAAAACCTCCTTTGATAAAATTGAATTCATTCCGCTTCGGCAATCAAAAGACACAAGCGTTTTTCTTATGCCCTTTGATTGCCGCCTATCCCCTCGGCAGAGGAGAGGATAGGACGGACTTAAAATGAACTGAACAATTACTGATATATATTAGTTGCTCTAAGACGGAATGTTGAAGTAGTAGTATCCCAATAGGTTTCATAGCCTTCGTTGAGACATACCAACTTTCCTTCGTCGCCTTCGGTGTAAGTATATTCTGCCGCAGGCTTGAAGTTGAAGTAACCAAAATGCTCGTCTTCCTCATTTACCGTAAACTCAAAGCCGTTGAATTCAGCCGCAAGGTAAGCTGTGTTGTGATTGGTTGAGAGGTCGTAGGATATAACGCCTTCAATATCAGCTTTACCGATAGTAAGACCCAAACCGCCACCGTATCCAAAGCTTTCGGAAATTCTACCACCCGTTATAGTTGCAGTATTATTTAACAAGAACAATGAATTCTCTCCGTTGTCGTATATCTCGCCGCCCGTCATAACGAAGCTTGCGTGATTATGGAAACGAATTGCATTTCCGCCACTAGCCGCAGCGTTATTATGCATCTTGAAGTCTCCACCGATTTTAACTGTCTCGTAATAGCCTGCATAAATCGCACCGCCTGCTGCGAGCGAATAATTGTACGCCATTTCGCCGCCGTTAAGCACGTAAACGTTGTTGCTCTGTGAACCGCCTGCCCAGATAGCACCGCCGTTGCCGTCGGAAAGATTATGGTTCATCTCACCGCCGTTCATAGTAAGAACGGTTCCAACATTAGTAACGATACGGATAGCACCGCCGATTCCGCCGTGGTTTCCGTTCACCTTACCCGAGTTAAGAGTGATAGCACCGCCACCCCAGATAGCACCTGCTGCCGAGTGGTTGTTGATAATCTCACCGCCGTTTATAGTCAAGGTAGAGCCAGCTTTTGTGCCAATGTTAATAGCGTTTGCGCCGTCGTTGTTCTGGATGACAGCGCCCTCTCCGAGAACGATATGCGCATTGGCTTCAGTTTCAATAATAGCGCCCGACGTTGTTATTCCGCTGTTTTCTGTTCCTCTGAGAAGAACGGGGTCAACCTCGCCCGACCATACAGCACCGCCGTCAAGGGTGATATTGGAGAGGGTCAGAGTATAGCCGTTTGTAACCTTTACAAGAGGCTTATCCTTCATTTTCTCGCTTCTGCTTACTGTAATTCCACCTCCGTCAATTACTGCGTTGTAATCAATAACGGTTGTATCACTTGTAAGTGCAAAAGTAGCTGCAGGATAGCGCTCATTTACATAATTTACAAAGCTTTCGTCAATTACGAGAGTTGTTGAAAGCTCCATATCATATCCGTTTTCGATAGCATTAAAAAACTCTACTAAGTTGCTTACGGGAACGTAATACTTTGACTCCTCGTCGTAGTTCTCGTCGATAGAGTCCTTCTCGGAGTTGAGCTGAGTTGCGAAAATTCTAATGTCGAATTCTCCTCCAAGGTCGAGGTGCTGATAGTCGTTATTTGCCTCCTCGCGCATCTTGAGTGCGATACCGAGGTAAGCTTCGTCGGGTCCACTGCCAGTTACGCCGTCGTTTGCAAGAAGTGTGCCCTTGGTAGTGGTTGCGATAGTGTTAACGAACTCTGCAACGGTGCCTGCCTTGGTCCAATTCTTTACAACGTCGCGGTCTGTTGGATATGCATTAAGCGTTTCAGTAGTAACGTAAACGTCGATAACGTCGGCAAGCTTGGAAAGCTCGGCATCGGAAACAAACTGTGCCACCCACTTGAGCGCGAGAGTGCCCTCGTTCTGAACACGGAGAATTTTAATCTCTGTGTAGCCGGGCTCCCACTTGTCGTAGTCGAAGAGCTTTGTGTTAGCGTTCTTAAGTGAAATCCACTCGCCGTTTTCCTTATCAAGAAGCTCCAGGTCAACCTTCAATGTACCCGACTCGATTTTGTTTCCGCTTGAGGTCACGGAGTCCGTAAACCAGGCAAACGTTGTTCCGATAAGCATAGATACGCAAAGAAGGAGCGATATCGCGCTTAAAAGAAGGGAGGATTTAGTTTTTGTCATTGTGTTTCTCCTTTGTTGTTAATTAGAAAGCTATATCAAATGAGTCGATTGCATTCTGGTACTCAACTGCGCCGTATGGGTCAAGCATATTAACTGCCTGAACTGCCTCTGCCGTGAAGCTGAGGTTGAACTCACCTGCAAGTGCGATAACGTCATCTCTCTCAAGAGCGGTGGGAATCTTCACGCCGTTTATAAACTTAACTGCAGGATCAGCGGCATCTGCTCCAAGCACGCCATTGTAGTAGTACACGTAGGTGAGAGTGTCAGCGGCTGTGTCGTAAACAGTGTCTGCGTCGTTTCTGTACCACTTGGTGTCAAAGTCAGAATCAACGAGGAATATATCGCCAAGCTTTACGTAGTCCTCAGGGGTTGTAATACCCATTACGTCCATCCAAGCGGCAATATCGGTAAGAGTAACTGTAACGCGTGCGTACTGGTCATACTTACCCGTGTTGTCAACGTATACCTCCTTGGGAAGAACAGCGCCGGGAGCAACCTCCTGACCGTCAAAGGTGATACCCGTGTCATTTCTTGTATCAGCAACACCGTTGCCGTCGGTATCCTCCATTTCGTAAAGGTCGATGCTGAATACCTTCTCGGGATCGGTCTCGGTGGAGGTGGCGATCATAAAGCGGTTTTCAGCCGTTGTGTCGCTATCCGTAAACCAAGCGAGAGTGCCCATTGAAAGAACTGCGATAGCGCAAACGATGAGAGATATCGCAAAAATTTTCTTCTTGGTCATTTTCATTTGTTTTTTCTCCTTATTTATTTTTTAATTTTCATTTGAGTACGAATTGTCATTCTCGTCTTCCTTCTTTTTTTTCGGGGAAAAGTCGGGAAGGAAAACGAATATTATAAGCAATGCGGCAATTACTACGGTGATATAGGTACCGGGTGGGTTTTGCACGAAGTCCGACACGTACCCAAGCTTCGGTATTGCAAACTCGGGTCTGCCTATGAGATTATTGAAATGCACAGGCTGGGCGTCGGGCGCCTCATTGGCGTCTCCCTTGGTATAGAAATGCTGATTTTCAGCGTCTATCTCTACGACGCGGTGGGTTGCCACAACCAGATTTTCGTTGAGCACGAAGGTTATGGGGTCGCCGACCTTCACGTCTGCGGGGTCGGTTTCCTTAACGTATATCAGGTCACCCACGCGGTACTCGGGCTCCATACTGCCCGAAATAACGGTGAATACCCGATACCCTAAAAGCCTTGAGCCCATAAGAAAGACCGCAAGAACTACGAAAACTGCCACCAATACCGTTGAAAGCACGTTCCATATTTTTTTAAGTGTTTTCATAAAGCTTTTCCATTCGTATTAATTTTGCCGAGATAAGTGCAGGGATTATTTTTAGGGGATAACTATGCCTTGTGAGAGGTCAATGTCTCCACCGAGCTGAATATTGCTGTTACCGTTATTGATAGCATCCTGAAGCTCGTCGCCTGAATAAACTGTCTTTGTGAAGGTATGCTCAACAGTCGCTACGTTGTAGAATTCGCTCTCGTCCTCAGGATTGGTCAGGCGGAGCATAACCGTGAAGGTAGCATCGGCAAGTGCGTCGTCAACGTCGCTTACACCACAGATAAATTCACCAACAAGACCTGCTATCATTTCATAAGTCCATGGATTCTTGGTAACGTATCCAAGGAGAGGAATTTCGGTGTTTGCTTCAAGGGTTATACCTTCATTTGTAAACCAAACCCAATTGTATTGACCGTAGTTACCTGCAAGCATTATCTGGTTAGACTCAAGATCTCGGTCAAGCTTTACGTAAAAATCACATTCCCATGTCTTATACGGGCTTTCCGATCCATCGTCTGGAGCAGCAAATTTATATGCCGCTTCAAGCTCTCTGCCTGTCTCTTCAACAAATTGAAGAACCGTTTCGTCTGTTTCAAGATCCAATTTAACTACTGTTGCCTTGGGAAGATCTTCGGGAGAGGTTTCTTCGGGAACGTAAACAGACTCCTTATCGTACTCTATGGTAAAGGGGCTGAATTCTGTTGCTTCAAAAATTACGTAGCCTGAGCTTGGGTCATATGTACAATAAATTTCCTCATCGTAATGGTAAAGCTTAAACGTATCGGGGTCAAAGCCTTTGCCTACGTAAACTCTAATAGTAACGGGAACGTCGTTGTTTTCTTTAAGTCCGTCAACCGAGATGTCAAACGTCAACGTTTCGTTTCCTGCTTTAACGGTGATGTTTGCATCATAGTCGCTTGCGCTCATATTAACGCCTAACGTTTCAGCACCGTCTGCAACTGCTCCTGCGGGAATGGTTGCCGTACCAATTTTTTCTTTCGGGTTAGAGGAGTTTTTGTTGATTACGTCAATTTCATAATAGGGCTCGCCGTCCTCTACCTTTGCCATTCCATAGCCGTCCTTGGCATACTGTGCATCCTTGTCGTAGTCCTTGTCGATAGAGTCAATCTCGGAATTGAGCTGAGTTGCGAAGATTCTGATGTCGAAGGCGCCTCCAAGGTCGAGACCCTGATAGTCGTTATTTGCGCTCTCCTGCATCTTGAGTGCGATACCGAGGTATGCGGACTGATCCTCTACGAGAGTGCCGTAGGTGGTCTGCTCGATTGTGTTAACGAAGCTTCTTAAAGTACCCGCATGATCCCAGCCCGTGAGGTCACGGTTAGGCTTATCGGCGTTGGTAAGCGCAGTCGTGCTGGGCTTAACGTAAACGTCGATTACGTCGGCAAGGGGTGAAAGCTCCGTTTTAGCAACGAACTGTGCTACCCACTTGAGCGCCAGTGTTCCATCGTTCTTCACCTGAAGGAACTTCACGTCCATATAGCCGGGCTCCCACTTATTATAGTTGAAGATGGGGTCTTGGTGTGTCTTGATTGATTGATAGTCTGTTCCATTGTAGAGTAAAAGATCAAGCTTCAAGGTACCCGACTCGATTTTGTTGTTCGACGAGGTAACGGAATCCGTAAACCAGGCAAACGTTGTGCCTATGAACATCGATACGCACAAAAGAAGTGCGATGGCGCTCATAAGGAGGGAATTCTTTGTCTTTGTCATCCTTGTGTCTCCTTTATTTTATTATTTTGTAAACCTATTTTTTGCCTTTCGGCAATGAGGGCATACGAGACCTGCTCGTACACTCTCATTGCCGCCCCGCATAAAGCGGGGGGTAAAACGTTTATTCTTCGCTTTTCTCTTCCGAGTCAGCGCTTTTCTTTTTTCCTTCAAGCTCGGCTTTCAGCGCCTGAAGCTCGCGAAGCATTTCGGCGTTCGCCTCGCGCTCCTTTTCTATCTGTGCTTTTTCTGCCTCCATAGCCTCCGTCTGCTCTCTCTTGTAACGGCGGAAAAGGCGTATGCAATTAACGCCCTGATAGATGATAAGGAGCATAAAGGGAACGAATATGCAGATTATGTAGCCCTGAGGAGTCTTGAGGAAATTGAAGAAGGTGCCTACTGCATCAAGATGAGCGGTATATTTACCCAATACGTAAGGGTGGGTAACTACCGTCAGGTCGTCCTCTCCCGTGGTGGTACCGTAGGTAATGAAGCCGGGGTTACCGTCGGCGTCCGTGGTAAGCTTCCTGATTTTATGGGTAATTATTTCACCAAAGCTTTCGCTGCTTTGTGAAATGTAGGTAATTATGTCCCCCTCGGCGAGAGACGAGGGCGCAACCTCTTTGACGAATATCAGGTCGCCCGAATCGAAATCGGTGGCTGCCATTGAGTCTGAATTAACGATATAAGCCTTGTAGCCAAATAAATCACGGTCGTTTCGGTTGAAGGTAGTAACGGATATGACGGTAAATATCATCATAAACACAGCCAGCGCTACTATCATACAAACCATCGTTCTTTTGATAATTTGTAAAGCCTTTTTCACTGTACACCTCTTTATTTAATTGAATTTTTGAATTTCCAAACCATAGTTTCATAAAGGTCCTGCAGTTGAATCTCGGTACACTCGCGGTCATTCCATACGGCGTAATCGAGAATAATTGATATTGCGTTAAAAACGATTGGATAAATGAGGCTTTCGTCGCAGTTCATCTGCTCGGCAAGCTGCTTTATCAATTTCATATACGCAGGATGAAGCTCGTCCGACACCTGTCTCATACGCTCTCCGTAGATAGGGCTTGTAGCAACCTGATACACGGCTCTCAGCTCGGAGACGTTTTCGTCCACTACGTCCAAGAGGGTATCAAAGAAATTCTTCAGGTCGGAAATGTTGTTCAACGCATGCTCCACAAGCCTTGATGCAGTTTTTGCAAAGCCCCACTTGGCTATCTCTATTATGCAATCGTCCTTGTTGTCAAAGTAGTTATACAGATTTGCGGGGCTGCAGCCTATGCCATCCGCTACAGAGCGAAGAGAGGAATTTTCTATTCCGTTGTTTTTAAGATACTCAAAGCCATTTTTCAGCACGTTTTCTATTTCATCTCTGGTCTTTTTTGCCTTCATTTTTTCTTCCCTTCTTTTTAGTGAACAGTCGTTCAATAAATGAATTTAAAAAAACGCTGGCTAACAGTCGTTCATTTTCGACTATAAAAAAAACGACACTTATCATATGCTACTACATAATGGTTGTTATGTAGTTTTGCAAAAATCACATAATGGTTGTTATGTAGTAATGCGGTTAATTTGAGCGTCGTAGAAGCAAAAAAAATAATGCCGAAAGATAAAATTTCGTTAAGAGTAAGCTCTTAACTACAGTTTTCCTTGCGACATTGTTAATAAAACATCAATCTTTTGGTGCAAAAAAAGCCCTTTTTTATTAAAAATATACAAAAGGGTTTTTTCGCTATTATCATTTTTGTATATATGTATGAATTTTTTTAAAACCTATTTACTTTTTTACAAAATTGTGATAAAATGATATCCGCTAAAAGTGGTATACAGTCTTTCTACACTGATCATTACTACATAACAACCATTATGTGACACGCGATGCTTTAGGGCATCGTTATTTTTTTAGCACCTCAGCAGACCCAGCCTCTGTATCTTTTCTATATGGGACGAGCCCGATTCAGCGGTATAAATTCTCGTGGTGTTGACGTTGGAGTGCCCAAGAATATCCGCAAGGCGCACGATATCCTTCTGCAGAGAATAGAAGGTACGGGCAAATAGGTGTCTGAAATTATGAGGAAACACTTTTTTTGCCGAAACGCCCGCCAATGACGCCAGGTCCTTGAGCATTTTCCACACGTTTGACCTGTTTATCGCCTTACCGCTTCTCGTAACGAAAACAGACCCGTTTTTAATTCCTTCTTTTTTAATATATCTTTCAAGCATTACGCAAAGCTGTTTCGGCAAAAATACCTGCCTCATCTTGCCTTTACAGCTTATATTCACCCTGCCCTGCCTTACCGCCTGAACTGTGATATAGCAAAGCTCCGAAATTCTGATACCCGTGCTTCCTATAGTTTGCATAAGGTAATAAAGTCTGTCGTTACCGCTCAGCTTTGCGGCGTTCAAAAGATTATTATATTCGACCTTCGTCATTTCCCTCTCTTCGTCCAAAAATATCTGCCTTTGTATCTTCAAGGTCTTTACCTTCAGGTTAGCTTCTCCCGAAAAAGTAAAAAAGGCGTTGAGTGACGAGAGCATAGAATTCACGCTTTTAGGCGCAAAACGCTCACACAAAGCCTTTTTATATTCCAATACCGCATTCTTATCTAAACGTGACTCGCCAAGCCAACGGGCAAAAAATCTAACGTCCCTCACGTATTTTTCAATAGTATTCCTGCTTCTTTCCTCTTCGTAAAGATAGTCCCTGAATTTATCAATTTGCATCTTTTTTATCGTCATATCAATCATCTTCCTTTCGCAAGTATTCTTTTCAAATATTATAAGTTTATTCATTATATATTATATATCACTTAATATCAAGTCTTTGGTATACACTCATTCACCATTCGCATAAATACACGCAAAAAAGGAATAATTAATTTAGTAAAGGCAAAAAATCAAAAAAAGTATTGACAAAATCTTTATTTCATAGTAAAATAATAAAGCTGTCAAAAAGACAGTGTCCAAACCTTGAAAACCGTTGTCGGTTTTCGGTATTTCTCTTTATTTACAATTTAATATCTCCCGTAACGGCGTGGTATCGAACAGGTCATAACGGGTTAGCGAAGCAAAAAGAACGCGGTGCGTTGTTTTTGCAGAGCGCTTCACGAAAATATGAGTCTTTGAGCAAAACTTGCTTTTGCGATTAAGGCGAATGTATTTTCGGAAGGGCACGTAGTCTTGAAAACCGTTGGCGGTTTTCGGTATTTCTCTATATTTACAATTTAATATCTCCTATACGGAGGGGTATCGAAGTGGTCATAACGAGGCGGTCTTGAAAACCGTTTGGGTGCAAGCCCACAAGGGTTCGAATCCCTTCCCCTCCGCCAAAACAAAAAAGTCAAGCCAGTGGGTTTGGCTTTTTTATTTTGTTCTGTGGGATTCGAACCCTGTGAGGGTAATTTCCGTTAAGAAAAGAGTCCAGTGGACTGTTTTTAGGAAATTGTGCGAAGCCTTTAGGCTGAGCAACAAATACGCGTTAGCGGATTCATCCCTTCCCCTCCGCCAGAAAAAGACCGTAACTTTGATAAAAAGTTACGGTCTTTTTCAATGATGTTTGCCTTCGGCAAATGATATTAACTTCGTCAATGATGTTCGCTTCGCGAATGATGTGTGGCTTCGCCACATTTTATGGCAAACATCGCATCTTTGCGAGTAAAACGAGCAACATCATATTTGCAGAGCAAATGCATCATATCGCCTGCGGCGATGCTTCATTTGAAAAGCAACTTTGATAATATGAACTGCCTTTTTTTATCCATTGCGAAAGCAATGGTATATCATCACACTTTAATCAAGACAGAATTATAAATACAACGTTGGGCGTTTTTTTATGTACCTCATTAAAAATGTCAAGCATATCATCCACAGAAGAATCAAGTCTCTTTTTTAATTTTTCTATTCCTGAAAGATGCACTTCATATTCTCCTTGCTTGTAAAATAACCCGTCAAGACAATCCCACAAAGCATCCCAATTTCTTCCATAGTATTCTGGCAAACCAAATTTTTGTTTCAAAATTTCATGTAAGCCCCAGGGCGTCGTACACTCCGAAAAATCTATAATTATCGGGTTTTCATTTATTTCCTTAAATGCATTTTCGCCAATGTAATTCATTATTTTTCTCCTTATATTATTTCTATAAACGTTTCATAATGATCGTAAGTCACAAAAATCAACCCATCATTTGAATATAATATTCTTTCTTTGTTTCTGTATACAATGACATCTTACTGACATCTTTTTGAAGTATTATACCACAGATCAAATACTATTTCAACACTAATGCCGAGGCGAAAGCCTCGGCAGTGTAGGTTTACAATAGATGTGTTACAAAAAGAAATAAAAAAGTAGTGACGAATGGAAAATCCTGTGTTACAGTTAAGTTGCTCAGACAAAACAAACAGGAGGATAAACCACTCGTCATGAAAACTGTAACACAAACAATG
>JAZSLY010000055.1:0-2001 GCA_045535585.1 Eubacteriales bacterium | reverse complement strand
GGCCTCGTTCGTGACGCACAGGGCAGAAAGATGTCCAAGTCTCTCGGCAACGGTATCGACCCTCTTGAAATAATTAAGGAATACGGTGCTGACGCTTTGAGATTTACTCTTGCCAACGGTAACTCCCCAGGAAACGATATGCGTTTCTACGTTGAAAGGGTAGAGGCTGCCCGTAACTTTGCCAACAAGCTTTGGAATGCAGCCCGCTTCGTAATGATGAACCTTTCCATCGACGAAATTTCTCTTCCTGATGCAAGTGACCTTCAGGCAGAAGATAAGTGGGTCATCAATAAGTATAATACCCTCGTTGAAGAGGTTACCACGAATATTGATAACTATGAGCTTGGCGTTGCGCTTGCGAAGCTTTACGACTTTATTTGGGACGTGCTTTGCGACTGGTATATCGAGCTTGTTAAGCCAAGACTTTTCGACAAGGAAAACAAAACCAACCTTACTGCACAAAAGGTGTTGTCCTTCGTGCTTTCAAATACTTTGAAGCTTTTGCATCCCTTTATGCCATTTATTACAGAGGAAATCTGGCTTACCCTGCCTCACGACGGCGAGAGCATTATGGTTTCTCAATGGCCTAAGTCCTGCGACTGTATGAAGTGGGAAAAGGAGGGCGCAGACTTTGAAAAGGTTTTGGGCGCTATCCGTGCTATCAGAAACAGAAGAACCGAAATGAAGGTGCCCGTTTCAAGAAAGACTGCACTTTTCGTTGACACGGAATACGAGGACTTGTTCAAGTCGTCAGCTAACTTCTTTGACAAGCTTGCTTCCGTTACGTCTGTTGAAATCGTTCACAACTATTCCGACGACGGCTCGGTTACCCTTATCACCGACGGCGCGAAGCTATATATTCCCGTTGCGGATATGGTAGATTTTGCCGAGGAAAGAGAGAGACTTACAAAGGAAAAGACAACCTTTGAATCCGAGGTTTCCCGCCTTGAAAAGAAGCTTTCAAACGCAGACTTTGTGGCAAAGGCACCTGAAAAGGTTGTTGCACTTGAACGCGAAAAGCTGGAAAAGTACAAGGAACAGCTGAAAGCTACTATCGAAGCTCTTGAAAAAATTAAATAGTACGACGGTAAATGACAAAATTTTCCGAATTGCTGATATATCCTATGGATGAAATACTCCATAGGATATATTTTTTTGCAAGGAAGGTAAAAGCTATGGCTGCTGAATTTAACAGGGTTGGTGAAAGTCTTGTGGTTGCACCCGTCGGTGAGATAGACCACCACGAAACGAAAACGATGCGTGACGAAATTGACGAGGAAATTTTAAGCACGTTACCTAAAAAAGTGATATTTGATTTATCCCGAACTTCTTTTATGGATTCTTCGGGGCTTGGACTTATTCTCGGCAGATATAATAAGGCGGAGAGTATAGGCGCAGAATTTGAAATTGCAAATCCGGGTGAAAAGATAATGAAGATTATCAAGATGGCAGGTCTTGAAAAAATAATAACAGTTAAGGGAGTTGAAAAATAATGGGAGCATCAAAGGAAAAAATAGTTAACCGTCTGTCGACGAGGTTTATGTCGGTATCTACTAACGAGGCGTTGTCAAGGATTATCGTGACGGGGTTTATAATGCCCTACAATCCTACCGTCGAGGAGGTGGCGGATATAAAGACCGCCGTGTCCGAGGCAGTAACGAATTGCATCGTTCACGGCTATAAAAACAGAGACGACGGAATGGTTGAATTGAATCTTACATACACAAGCCTCGGTAAATTAAAAATAGTTATAAAGGATAGGGGATGCGGAATAGAAAACGTTCCTCTTGCGCTTCAACCGCTTTATACCACCGATAAGGAAAACGAAAGAAGCGGAATGGGCTTTTCGATAATGCAATCCTTTTGCGACTCGATGAAGGTCGTGTCAGAAATAGGAAAGGGAACTCGGGTAACTTTAATTAAAAAAATGAAATGAATACTTTTTTAAATACAAAAGAGAGAATAAAAAAAGCCCGTGACGGAGACGAGGAGATTTTATCC
>JAZSLY010000026.1:0-4025 GCA_045535585.1 Eubacteriales bacterium | reverse complement strand
GGGGAGGGGGCTTGGGGGAGGACACTTTTGACTTCAAAAGTTTCCTCCCCCTGATTTATTATATTATACTACTATTACTTATTCAATCCAAGTATTTCCTTTGATTCCTCACGCATCTTGTATTTAAGAATTTTACCTGCGGCATTCATCGGGAACTCCTCAACGAAAAGGAAATAACGAGGCACCTTGTGTCCTGCAATAGAGGCATTACCAAACGCCTTCATTTCAGCCTCATCCGACTTTTCTCCCTTGTGAAGAATTACCCACGCACAGCACTCCTCGCCGTACTTTTCATCGGGCACGCCGATTACCTGAACGTCGCGAATTTTGGGATGTGTCAGGTAGAATTCTTCAATTTCACGGGGATAGAGGTTTTCACCGCCTCGGATAATCATATCCTTAAGTCTGCCCGTAACCTTGAAATATCCGTCGGGCGTTCTGCAACAGATGTCACCCGAGTGAAGCCATCCGTCAGCATCTATGGTCTCCGCCGTGGCATCGGGCATCTTGTAGTAGCCCTTCATAATATTAAATCCGCGGGCAACGAATTCACCACTCTCACCGTCGGGCAACTCCAAACCTGTCTCGGGGTCGATAATCTTACATTCAACGCCGGGGAAGGGACTGCCGACAGTTTCAACTCTGTGGTCAAGGTCCTCGTTTACCTCGCCCATAGTACAACCTGGCGACGCCTCCGTTTGACCGTAAACCGAGATAATTTCGCGCATATTCATTTCAACCGACGCGCGACGCATCAGGTCAGCAGGACAGTTGGCGCTTGCCATAATACCCGTCCTCATATACGAAAAGTCGGTCTTTGCAAAATCGCTGTGTCCGAAAAGCGCAATAAACATTGTGGGCACGCCGTTGAAGCAGGTGATGTGCTCGTTGTGAATACAAGCAAGCGACGACTTGGGCGAGAAATAGGGCATGGGGCAAAGTGTTCCGCCGTGAGTCATGGTGGAGGTCATAGAGAGCACCATTCCGAAGCAATGGAACATAGGCACCTGAATCATCATTCTGTCGGCGGTGGATAAATCCATTCTGTCACCGATAGTCTTGCCGTTATTTACAATGTTTCTGTGAGTCAGCATAACACCCTTGGGAAATCCCGTTGTACCCGAGGTGTATTGCATATTACAAACGTCGGTGGGCTTAACAAGGCTTGCGCGGCGCAAAACCTCGGCACGAGGCACACGGGCGGACAGAGCCATCATTTCGTCCCAGTTAAGACAGCCCTTCATAGAGAAGCCTACCGTTACGATATTTCTCAGGAAGGGAAGGTTTTTGGAGTAAATAGGCTCACCCGGGGTGAGTGTCTCAAGCTCAGGGCAAAGCTCCTCCATAATCTCCTTGTAGTTAATATCCTTACAGCTGTCAATCATTACAAGGGTATGAGTATCCGACTGACGAAGCAAATATTCAATTTCGTGAATTTTATATGCCGTGTTGACGGTTACAAGTACCGCGCCTATCTTCGTTGTAGCCCAGAAGGTAATAAACCAGGCAGGAATATTTGTTGCCCATATAGCAACGTGGTCGCCCGCCTTTACGCCAAGAGCGATAAGTGCGGCAGCGCAGTTGTCAACGTCACGTCTGAATTCTGTGTAGGTTCTCGTATAGTCAAGAGTGGTATACTTGAATGCGTATTGGTCGGGATACTTTTCCACCATCGTGTCAAGTACCTCGGAGAAGGTCAGGTCAATAATGTCGTATTTCTTCCAGGGGAAAGTACCGGTCTTGTCTCTGTTATAATATATTTCGTCAAAGGACGCCTTTTTTCTCTCCAGATTTCCAATATAATCAAGAAAATGAGTAAGAACGATGTCTGTGTCGCTTACGTCCTCGTTCCATGCAACCGCAATGTAGCCCTCGAAATTCAAGCTTGCAAGCGCATTTATGCACTTTTCTACGGGCAGATCACCCTCACCCAAAAGTACCTTCTTTCCGTCCTTCATATCACCCAGACGAACGTACTTGATGTACGCGCCAAGAGTCTTGATAGTGGTTTCGGTGGACTCGTTAGACGTGAAGAAGGTCTCCCTGACGTTCCAAGAAGCACCTACGGTTCTCGAGGAAAGGTAATTGATTACGTCGAGCACGTTCTGGGTATTTGCAAGAAAGCCTGCGGTCTCAAAAAGAATTTGAACGTCTGCCTTGCCCGCCTTTTTAATAGCTGTACCAAGCTTCTCTGACAGAAGTTCGTGGGATATTTCACTGTCAAGGCGCAGTATAACGTTCTCAACGCCTGCGGCGGAAGCCATATCTACGTATTTTTCTAATTCTGCACCCGTCGCTTTTTCCGAGTCGATAGGGTAGGGATACCTGAGAGCAGATACCGCAAGCCCTCTGTTGAAAAGCTTTCTCTTGGCATCAGAGGCGTTGCCGCTTCTGAGAATACTGTCGTGATGCTCTGCTCTTTCCTTTATGGCGTCATATATTTCAAAGCCCGAATAACCGTACTCATAGGCACGCTTGCACAAAGCAAGAAACGAGGGCTGAGTTACGTTTTTTGTTGAAAAGACAAGCTTCATTTTATTCCTCCTCGAAAACAATTTTGTTCAGCGCATTTATGTATGCCCTGATGCTTGCCGCTACAATATCGGTGGAAATTCCGTTACCCGAATAAAGCTTACCGTTGTTGCGAAGCCTTACGATAGCTGAGCCAAGCGCTTCCTTTCCTTCTGTAAGAGCCTGCACCTGAAAATCGTCAAGCTCGTAGTGATGACCGATGCTCTGCTCGATAGCACGGAAAGCCGAGTCAATGGGACCGTCACCCGTGCTCACTCCCGTCAGTAGCTCATCACCGTTTTTGAGGGTGACCTGAGACATAGACAGAGCGTGATTTGAAGATGTGGTGCTGTAGCTCTCCAAATGGTAGGTGGAGGGCGCTTGCATAGCAAAGCTTGCAATAAGTGCCTCAAGCTCTTTTGCGTCAACCGAGTTTTTCTTGGAGCAAACCTGCACGAGACCGCTCTGTACCTTGCCCAGATCCTCGTGACTGAGGTCGTAGCCCAGAATTTCCGCCGCCTTTGCCACCTGCTCAATGGTGCTGTCTGCGTCAAGCAGGATTTTCTTCTTTTCGCTGACCTCGACGTCAGCATCGCTTACGTCCTTGTGAATATAGCTCAAAAGGCTGTCAACGTTTGCGTGAATAGCAGTGTTCTTCAATTCGGTCTCAACGCCGATATCCTTACCTCTTACAAAGAGAGCGTCGCTTATCTTACCGGTTGTTAGCGTTTCTTTACCTGCCATAGCGCACTTAACGCCGTCAACGCCCGACTTAATAGCCCAGATAGCGCAGGAAACTGCCATGCTGATATTGTTTGAAACCTGAGCAAAAACGGGAACCTTCACTTCCTCCTTGAGCTTCTTTACCATAGCGCCAATCTCCTCGGGGAGAGAAGTACCTGCATCGTCGCAGAAGGTGATGAGGCTGGCACCTGATTTTTCGGCGGTCTTTACAGCGTTGATAAGGAAATCCTCGTCGGCTCTCGTTGCATCGAGGGCAACGAATTCCACGTCGGACACGAGCTTCTTTGCTTCCTCGCAAAGCTCGGCAATTTTAAGGAGCATTTTGTCTGCCTTCAGGTGATAGGTATACTCCATCTGCACGGTTGATACCGGCAATTCTATCTGCAAACGGGGAGCGTGGGCGTCTTTTACGCACTCGAAAGCGTTCCCGATATCCTCTTTTGTAAAGCCAACTGGAATAGCAAGCACGGAATTAACCTTCTGTGCGATAGATTTATAGATAATAGTGTCCTCACGAAGATTTTTAACGGGAGGAAGCTCAATGGCGTCAACCCCGAGCGAGTCGGCGCACGTAGCAATAGCAGTTTTGTCACGGAATAAAAGTGTAACGTCACGGTCTTTACAAAGAGTTTTTAACGTGATGTCTGAAATCTGGATTTTTTTCATTTTTTAAACCTCTCTTTAATTAAAAAAGTATCCTTGGCAAAAAGCCAAGGGGACGAAATTTACTCCCGGTACCACCCCCCATTACTTCAAACACAGGCACTCAC
>JAZSLY010000003.1:0-18309 GCA_045535585.1 Eubacteriales bacterium | reverse complement strand
TGCTAGCCGCTTTTTTATTACATAGGAAATTGCATCGTAATTGCATGTAACAAATAAAGTCCACCTATAAAAATTGTGAGCGTCAGCGAACTATATAATCAGTTGCCGAAGGCGACTTTTTTATTGCTATGAGCAAGAGTGTTCCAATGCCACCGCAGGAAACTGCCTCTCCGAGAAAAACGGTTAAGAAAATCAAGGGAAGTGCCATTTCGCTTTGATAAACGATAGAAATGACGGGCGGGATGATGAGAGTATTCATCACGATTGCAGGCAGGGGAGAGAGATAGATAAATCTCCTCAATTTTGAGGTTATTATCGCTGCAATAAGGGTTGCAAGAGAGCCGAAAATGATATCCCACACGGCGCATCCCGTCAGTATATTGGAAATTATACAACCGACGAATAGACCCGGGACGGCGGAAGGGAAGAACACGGGCAGGACGCAAAGCGCTTCTGAAAGACGGCACTGTACGGCGCCCTTATCGAGCCCCATAGCCATTGAAATATAGGTTAAAATAACGTAGAGGGCTGCAATCATTGCGCCCTCTGAAACAAATCTGATTTTTGAAACTTTCATAATTTCATCTCCATAGTTTTTTTGTTTTACACGAGAGTGTGAGGTGAGGATGGTTTCGAACTCACCGACGATATTAGGTTGTAATAATAGATATATCTGCGCCCACGCTTTGAAGCTTTTCTATTATATTTTCATAGCCTCTTTGAATGTGGAATATATCCTCGATTTCCGTGTGTCCCTTCACAGACAAGCCTGCAATAACCATTGCGGCGCCTGCTCTCAGGTCGATGGCACGGACGTTTGCTCCGTACATTGAATTTGACTTGCCGTTTATGGTGGCGGTGGTATCGTCTACCTCTATATCCGCACCCATTCGTTTAAGCTCCTCCACGTACCTGAAACGGTTGTCCCAAACGCCCTCTATCATCTTGCTCTTACCATTGGCAAGGCACATCAAAACGCACATTTGGGGATTCATATCCGTTGGAAAGCCCGGATAGGGCTGGGTCTTTACGTTGATAGGAGAGAGCTCTCCGCTTCGGCGGACGATAACGCTGTCGTCGTTTTCGATTACCGTTGCACCCATTTCAACAAGCTTTGCGGAAATAGATTCAAGATGCTTTGGAATTACGTTGGAAATTTTAAGGTTTCCGTAGGTAGAAGCGCCAAGCACCATATAAGTACCAGCTTCAATCATGTCGGGAATAATGGTATATGTAACGCCGTGCAGAGCAGGAACACCGATTATCTTGATTACCTCTGTTCCCGCACCGCTGATTTTAGCACCGCAGGCATTGAGGAAGTTTGCCGTGTCAACGATGTGAGGCTCCTTAGCGGCGTTCTCGATAACGGTAACGCCCTTTGCCTTGACGGAGGCGAGCATAATATTTATAGTAGCACCCACCGAGACAACGTCCATAAACACAGAGCCGCCGACAACGCCGTTATTCGTAACGGCAACAATGTGATTGTCGGTTACCGAAACGTTAGCACCAAGCGCCTCAAAGCCCTTTATGTGTTGGTCTATCGGTCTGACGCCGAAGTCACAGCCACCGGGGCAGGCAACGCTGGAACGCCCGAATCTCGCAAGCTCGGCACCTAAAACGTAGTAAGAAGCACGCATTTTTCTTACCAGCTCGTCGGGGGCAGAGCAGGGGACGATGTTCTTTGAATCTATTTTAACCACAGAATCTGACAGATGGGTAATTTTTGCACCCATTGCTTCCAATATTGCGAGGGACGCGTGGACGTCGCTTATATCGGGCAGGTTTTCGATGGTACATTCATCTTCTACCATTATGTTTGCAAGCAATATTGCCACTGCCGCATTTTTCATTCCCGAAATAAATATTTCCCCGCTTAAAGGCTTACCGCCGTTAATTGCAATTTTGTTCATTATAGAAAAATCTCCTTAGTTGATGTGAAGGACACCAGCACCTTTTAATATACCATAAAATGAAGAAAAAATAAAGTATTATTTTAAAATTTAAGAATATAATTTTTAAAGCCTATTTTTTTGTGCCACTTGCGGCGTCAAAATAAAGGGTCTCGGAATTGTCCAGAGTGAATTTATACCAAGGGACAAGATAGACGGAATTGCTCTTGTCCGAAATCGGTTGATAAATATATTCCATTTTGGCGATTTTTGAGCCCATGGGGTCAAGCTCGAAAAGTATATTGATACTGTCGTGTGACTTCACGGAATAATCGGTTACCGACTCGGCAAGATACAGAGTACCCGTGGCGAAAACGAAGCGGTCATCCTTTATAACGCCCACTATACCAGTATCGTTTATCGGAATGGAGTTGACGCTCTGCGAAGCGCGCACGCAGACGTAGCCATCCTTTTCGGTAAAGCTTTCTACGTTGAAATTAAAGACGTATTCCTGACTGCTTATCTCGGAAAACAGCCCGTTCAACAGCCCTTCAAGCTCCTCACTCTTGCCCTTTGTGACATTTTTCAACGCTTCATTTGCAAAGCTTATATCAATGGTTTCGGCAAAATCATCGTACTCAAAGGTATAATCGTAAAGGAAGGTGAAGCTTTCATTATCGTTTGCAAACCTTTGACCCTCGGGAATAGTGAAGGTACTGTAGCCCGATTTCATAAAGCTCTTGGCAAAAAGCTCTATTATATTGGTGTCGTAGCTGAATTTAAGGGTCAAAGGCACGTTTTTGGTGGGAATTACCGTGGAGGCGTCGATTTTTACACCCCGCTCGCCAAGCACGCTGACTGCCTTTACTATTTCCTCTTGGGTAAACAGATTTTTTTCGTTACTTAAAGATGTAATACGAAAGACGAAAAAGATATTGACCAATAAAAAGATGAGTATGAATACTAATTTAAGCTTTCCTGAATTCATTGCTTTTTACCCTCCCTCTTACTTGTCGCCCAAACGGGCTCTATCGCGTCTCCCAATGCTTTGAACTCGTACACGGGGCTCAAAACTACCGAGTCACCGTCGGCTATGCTTGCGGCAAACGACGGGAGAATGCTTGAGCTGAGAGAGGACGAGGTATTGGAAGCGTCGTCGGTTGGGGTAAATGTAATGGGACGGATGGTTGCCTCTATAAGTCCACGCGAATTAAACACCAGAACAATATCGTCACCAAGCTTTTTGCTGGTTATTTCAGCCAGTGAATAATAGTAGCCGAAGGAATAGGTGAATTCCTCCGTATCCGATGAATATGAGATGTTTTTGAGAAACAGTCTTGCGTCACCGCCTAAAATTTCCCGTGGAAATTTGGAAAGGAAGGAGGTAGCCGCAGTAAGAATTTCATCGGTAGTAAAGTTAATTCTTTCTGTGTTGAGAATGGAGGCAGAGGTGATTGGGACGTTTGTGTCCTCGTCGGTAACCGAGTATTCGACCTCCCCCTCTGGTGAGAGCACAAGGTGCATTTCCGTGCCGACGAAAACCATTCCGTTTACCGTGTCGGAATAGTATCTTACAATGTTTGGATTAACCTCGAAGGCGTCCAGAAGAAACGCCAGATTTTCCTCTGACACAAGCTCAAGATAAGGTACTTCGGGGTTTGAAAAAACGTTTTCAGTAATACTTGAAAACGGATTTTCACCGCTTATTTTCTGAAGCTTCGGGGAGTCCTTTAAAAGCTTATATTCATAGGGAATATTCTTGATATTCTCTGTTTTTCCGTTGAAATCGAAGGGGATAAGACCTTTATTGATAGTATATGCCGCAAGGTTGTTGCTGTTAAAATCGTAGATGATAGACTGATGCTCCTCGTCCTCCTGAGTGAAGGAATATACGTTTCCAAGGTTATCAACCGATATCGCCGTCAGCTTATTTGCTTCATCGGAAAATAACAGAAGCTTTTCAACGAAGCAAATTTCCCCCGTACAAAAGCTATCGTCCTTTCCCGAAAATAGCGATATAGTGGTATATGGCAGAGCCGACGGATATTCGATAAGCACCGAGTCGGGAGAATCAAGAGCTTTCTGCCACGCGTCAAAGGTCGTGCTCTCGCATTTATAGTAGGCGGAGAAAACCTCGTTCATCAGGGGAATATAGTTTTGATATAAGGCGTGCGTCAGCTCCTCGTTAAAGGCTGAGGTGTAGCCGTTTCCCGAAATGAGAATACTTACGGCGACGGGGGAGAGGTAGTCGCTGTCAAGCGCCGTGTCCAGCGGTGCGTGGGTGCCGTCGGTGAAAATCCAGAAGTCGTTGTCAAGCGTAGGAGTAGCCGCATCGCCCGTTTTGTCGAATTGCAGGCTGATATACTGGGTCCAAAGGAGAAGTATGGATAAAGCGAGTAGTACAAGAATTATGGATTTTGTGAATTCGATGACCTTTCTCATTTATCGGTTTCTCCTTTCGTAAAATTTAGAATTTAGCCTTTTGCGGAAGATAGATATTTACCGTTGTTCCCACGTGAAGCTTACTTGAAATTCTTATCGTGCCTCCGTGTGCCTGAGCGATTTCGCGGGCGATTGCAAGACCAAGTCCCGTTCCGCCCTTGTCGGAGCTTCTTGCCTTTTCAACTCTGTAAAATCTTTCAAAAATATGAGGAATATCGTCCTCGGGTATTCCCATACCGTTATCTGTTACGGTGACTATAAAGTAGTTTCCGTTCTCCAGCTCCGAGTCGTTTTCAATCTTCTTGAAGTCGGAGGTTATAAAAATCCTACCGTTGTCATTGGTGTATTTTATAGCGTTTTGAATAATGTTTATCAAAATCTGCTCCGTCTTTTCCTTGTCGGCAATGATTTCGGGCAGAGGGTCGTCGTTCTTGATGTATTTCAGCTCCTGATTTGCCTTCTGCGCTTCACCCGACAGTACGAGACAGCAGTTCTCAATAAGAGAGGTAACCGAGAAGGAAAGCGGGGTAAAGTTCATTCTGTTGTTATCAAGCCTTGACAATACCAGAAGGTCGTGCACTATATGCGCCATTCTGTCACTTTCGCTGATTACCATATCAAGAAAGTGATTTTTTACTTCTCCCGGCATATCGGGATTTGAAATAATGGTTTCGGTGGCACCCTTGATGCTCGTCAGCGGTGTACCAAGCTCGTGGGAGACTGTTGCAATAAACTCACGCCTTGACTTGTCAAGCTCAAAGGACTCTGTAACGTCGTGCAATACCGCTATATATCCGCCGTATTTGGTGTCCGAAAGATTAAAATTGAATTTGCCGAAATTGATATCGAAAACGGAGGAGTTGAAAAGCACGTTATTTAAAACGATAGAGTCGTTTTCGCCTACCTTCAGGTCCTCTGCACGACAGTCGATGTCAAGCACATCTATCATTTCGTCAAGAGTCAGCTCCGTGCCAAATAGCTCCTTTGCCTTGGGATTTATGTGCATAGGGTTTCCGTCTCCGTCAAAGGCAATTACGGGGTCGGAAAGGTAGTGAATGATGGATTCCAGCTTTTCTCTCTGGTTAGATATCTCCATCATATTGTTTTTCAGAGTGTCCGCCATTTTGTTGAAGGTGCGGGTCAGCGTACCTATCTCGTCTGCCGAATAAACCGTCAGCTTCTCGTCAAAATCACCCTTCGACAGATTGGTTGCCTTCTTCGTTATGCTTTGTATCGGAGATACGATGGCTTTGGAAAGGAAGAAGGATAGGAGGATTGCAATTACGAGTCCGATAAGTAAGGATTGAAGGATGATAGAGAAAACCATCCAGGAAAACTCCCTCACCTCCGTGTTGTCGTCAATAATATAGACGATGGCACAGAGGTCGCCGTTCTTGGAATTGAGCACCTGCGCCCAGTCCATATACGAGTTTCCTACCTTCTGCTTGTTGGCAGACTGACCCGAAATTGCCTTCACCAGATTTTCGGTCTTTCTGATTTCGGCATCCTCCTCGCTGACGGAGCCCGAAAGAAACTCTCCGTTTTCGTCAAGCACGAAGTAGTTTCGGTTGTTGTCTATTCCAAGGCGCGCCGAATAAGCCCACAGAGTATTGTTTATTCTCTCGGGATAGTCGGGGAAGTCCAGCGCCACCTCAAGCTCGGATATGAATTCCTCGGTGAATACGGAGGACTGTTGCTTGGTAAAGTCCTTAGTGAAGTAAGTAAAGATATTTCCTATGAGAATGGTTCCTACTACCGTCATAATGCAGATTATGAAGGATACGAGAATAAGAACTATTTTGAATTGAAGCTTCTGATACAAGAGAAAATCTCCTTCGCTTTTTATTTTTCAGTCTTTGAATTTATAAAATATCCCATTCCGCGTTTGGTCTGTATAAGGCTTTCCTCGGAGTCATTTCCGTCAATCTTTTGCCTGAGTCTTGCGATAGTTACGTCGATGGTCCTCAAATCTCCGTAGAAATTTTCATAACCCCATACTGCGCTCATCAGCTCCTCACGGCTATATACCTTTCCTGCATTCTTGGCAAGAAAAGCAAGAAGGTCGTATTCTTTTTTGGACAATTCTATTTCCTTCGAGTCCTTGGTGACAAGGTAATTCTCGCGGTTTATTACGAGAGAGCCTATTTCAATGGTGTCGTCAACTATTTTGTTGGCAACGGTTTCGTTGGAGTATCGGCGGATATTGGCACGCACTCTTGACAGAAGCTCGTTTATGCTGAAGGGCTTCGTCATATAGTCGTCGGCGCCCGTGTCAAGCCCTCTTATCTTGTCCCCCTCACTCTCTCTTGCGGTGAGTATGATAATAGGAGTATCCAGCTTTTCGCGCACCCTTTCACAAACCTCAAAGCCGTCCATAAGCGGAAGCATCAGGTCCAAGAGAATGAGGTCGTATTTCCCCGTCATTGCTTCGTCAAGACCGCTTTTCCCATCAAATCTCGCCTCGGCGTCATAGCCTGCCGCCTTTACGTTGTAAAGAAGTATTTCTGCAATAGTCTTTTCATCCTCAACTATGAGGATTTTTTTCTTTTTTGCGTTTTCCATTCGTTACCTCTTTCTACTTGTTTATGGAATCAAAAATCTGTGTGTTTATATATTCGTCATCCGATATAAAGCTGAGTATGCTTTTCAGCACGTTATAGCTCTTTTCGCTTGTGTCAAGACGGATGACCGTCCTTTTGTTCGAGAAGGTACTGTTGTAAAAATTACGGGCAATTTCCTTTGCCGAGGTGTTCGGGTGCTCCTCGTAGTCAAAGCCCTTTTCGCAGAGAATATAGCCTTTTTCTTCCAATTCACCCACGACACCTTCGTCCTTTGTTCTTATGAGTCGGGTGTTGAAAAACAGGGTGGAATAAACCGAAAGATTGACTCTCTTTATTTCCTCTATTTCTCCGTGATTTGAAATAATTCCGATGCCGTGCCCTTCAACGAACGCCCTGACGGGAAGAAGGGGATTTTCCTTGATTACGCTCTCCTCGAAGAAGAGTGTGGCGCTCTTTTTATACGCCGAAAGGGAATCTAACATTCTCTCCGCCTCGCCAACTGATGAAACGTCAACTGTTATGAAAAGCTGTCTCTCCACGGGCTTTTCCGTGGGGGCAATAGGGTCGGTAGGGGTGATTACGTCGGGGTCGTCGTTTTCCGATTGCTTGGCGTAAAGCTCAATAAGCTCCTTGAAGGTCAACTGCTCCGTGCCGTCCACAAGTCTTACGTGAGACGCCCTTCCGTCTCGGTGGCTTTCAAGCTTCAGGTCAAGAAGACCTGCACAGTATTCAAGTGGCAGATAAACGGTGTCGTTTGCAAAATGAAATTTCGTGTTTTCTATTTTCGTACCTACCAGAACGTCGTCGGTCTCAAAGGAGTAGGAGAAGAAGCTTCCCGTCTTTTTGTTCCTCAAATAGAAGCTCAGGTGCTCTGCGCTGTATGCATACTGGATATTGTCAAGCCCGAGAAAAAAGCTGAGAGGCACGTGCACCTCGCCCGCAATTATCTCGGCAGGGTAATTTGGAATACTGTATTTAGTGTCGTTTTTATAAATAACGGGAGTGTCGGCGGTGGCGCTTGAATAGATTCCAAGCGTCAAAGACAGAATTGAAACTATAAAAAACGTTATTAACGCAAGAAATCTTTTCTTCATTGTTTACCTCCCTGAAAAGTACGAAACGTAAAGCTCTGCCGAAAGAGAATAGGACACGACGCCCTCGTCTCCGCTGATTGACAGATACGTGTCGTTGATTTTGGACGCTACCTCGTCCAATGCAGTTTTAGAATACTCACGGTAGCTTTGTGATGAAAGATATATATCGGTTATGAGAAAGCTTGGTAATTTTCCAAACGAGGAGAAGAACGCCTCCTCATTCATTTCGTAAAGCAGATTTGAAAGAGTTATGGCAACCTGAGAATATGCGGAATATCTCACGTAGGGGTTATTGGATTCAAGGCATATCAGAAGTGCCGAGAATTCCGCCTCCTTCTCCGAGCCTATACCGAGCTGGTGGGAATATTCGTGCGCTACGGTAAAGGGGAGAGAATAGTCGGAAAAAGCGGTGTTTATATTTGCTTCCCCAGTGAAGAAGCCGTAAATTCCCGAAATGCCCGTGTATGCAAGAGGGGTGCTGAAGGCAATTCTCTTGGCAGGGAATACCCGCTTTTGATATATGGGGTATTTTTTCGTTGCTCTCTCGGCGCTCTCTTTTACTTCAAGCACCATTTCGTCAAAGGTCATGGGAATACGGGTGGGATTTCCTTGAGTAAACTGAATTTCTTCGGTAAGAGCATTTAACTCCTTTGCCACGGCGTCAAGGGACGCCACCACGTTTTCTTCACTCATTTCCACTTTTTCCATATTCAGCGTTTCCCGAAGGGGCGTGCGTGAATAGGTGGGGGCAAAGGTGAGCGAGTAGGAGACGAAAATGAAGAACAAAAACGAAAGAATGATTTTTATATAAGCTTCAAAATAGCTTGTGACGCTTTTCCCGATTGCCTTGAAGAATAAAAGCCTGATACCCGAAAAAACGGCAATTACAGAGAGGGCTGACACTATCAGCAAAAGACTTTCAAAAAGCGAAAAAGGGAAAAACGAGCTGATAAATGATAGCGGCACTCTGAAAAAAGGAGCGACCTTCAGGGTATAGAAAAGAGAAAAGGCAGGGGATAATTTGAAGGCGGTGATAAAGAAAAGACACGCAAGAGTCAATAAAAGCGCAAATATTCTAAATGGCGTTATCTTTGTTTTCAATAATCTTTTCATCAGAAAAAAGTTCCTTTTCGCATAATTCCATATCCGAGGGCATAGGCGCTTCTACCGTGATATCTTCGTTTGTAAACGGATGTATAAAGCTTATTCTGTGGGCGTGGAGCGCTTGCCTTTTTATGTAGGGGCACTCGGTGGAATAGAGGGTGTCGGAAAGAATGGGATGACCTATTGCAAGAGAATGTACTCTCAACTGATGCGTCCTGCCGGTTACGGGGAAGAAGCGCACGAGAGTGGCGCCGTCACCTCTTTTTATAACCTTGTATTCACTCAACGCAAAGGTGCCGAAGGGGGAGCTTTCCGAGGAGCGCTCGGTGCTTTCCACCGCTTCTCTCACAATGCTTTTCGGGTCGGGACGGCGGATATTCAATTCTATTTTCCCCTCGTCCCTTTCAAAGCGTCCTCGGCATATGGCAAGGTATTCCTTTTTCACCCTCTTCTCTTCAAGAAGCCTTGAAAAGCGTTGGGCAGACACGGCGTCCTTTGCAATTATAACTACTCCGCTGGTGTCTCTGTCAAGCCTTGTCAGAACGCGGAAAACGAAATTCCTGTGGCTGAAATGACCCATTACTCTTGATGCAAGAGTATCGTCCACGTGATTTCTGGACGGGTGAATGGGCAGGGCAGGGGGCTTGTTTATCGCTATATACCATTCATCCTCAAAAAGAATTTCAATAGGCTCGAATGACGGGGAAATGCTTGACGCTCTGTTAGAGTCCTTCAGGTCAAGCTCAAGGGTCTCACCCTCCGAGAGAATATGCCTGACGGTCCTTTTCTCCCCGTTGACAAGTATCCCCGCAGGGTTTGCTTTCAGTCGGGTTATCATTCTCGACGACAGTTTTTTTGAATTTAAGTATTGCTTTATTGTAAGCCCTGCAAGCTCCTGGGACACGGTGATTTTCATAAATTACAACCTGCGCATATAATTATCTATTATATATTTTACTATATAAGAAGAATATTTGCAAGAGATTTTTAAAAAAGAGGTAAAGTATATTATATTTTTCTTTAAAATCCGTTGATTTATACCGAAACTTGTGTTATAATGTTCAATTGAAGAATTGTGCTTTGAAAAGGAAAAAATTATGTGGATTGCAGATAAATGGAAAAGCTATGAACTGATTGACACCTCCGATTCATACAGGCTTGAAAGGTGGGGAGAGTATATATTACAGCGCCCCGACCCTCAGGCTATATGGAAGGGCGTTCGTTTATCTGATTTGTGGAATAAAGCCGACGGCGTGTACCACCGTTCAAAGAGCGGAGGCGGCGCCTGGGACATAAAAAACAAGAGGATGAAGGACTCCTGGGTGCTGGAGTACGGGGAGCTGAAATTCTCGGTTAAGGTTATGGGCTTCAAGCACACGGGAATTTTTCCCGAGCAGGCTGTCAACTGGGAATGGGCAAGCGAGCAGATTAAAAACGCAGGCAGAAGCATCAAGGTGCTAAACCTCTTTGCCTACACGGGCGGTGCAACTATCGCCTCGGCAAAGGCAGGCGCTTCGGTTTGCCACGTGGACGCATCAAAGGGTATGGTGGCTCAGGCAAAGGAAAACGCCGCCTTGTCGGGACTTGCCGACGCCCCTATCAGATACATCGTTGACGACTGTGCAAAATTCGTTGAAAGAGAAATAAGACGCGGAAACAAGTATGACGCAATTATCCTTGACCCTCCCTCCTACGGCAGAGGCCCTACGGGAGAAATGTGGAAGCTTGAGGACAATATAGGCGACTTTCTGGAGCTTTGCGAAAAGGTGTTGTCGGACGACCCCTTATTCGTTATTCTCAACTCCTACACCACGGGTCTCCAGCCTGCTGCTATGTCATATCTGCTTTCCCTGAAAATCGGTAAAAAGCGCGGAGGCAGGGTGCTGTCCGACGAAATAGGACTGCCCGTTTCTTCAACGGGACTTGCGTTCCCCTGCGGCGCAACTGCAAGGTGGATTAAATGAGTGAATTTATAAGGCTTGAAAACGTGTTCTTTGATTATACCACCGAGGACGGAGAGCCTCAGGGACACGACGTAATAAAGGACGTTTCTCTTTCGGTGGAAAAGGGAAGCTTCGTTGCAATAATAGGACACAACGGCTCGGGAAAATCAACTCTTGCCAAGCTCCTGAACGGAATTCTGACGCCCACTATGGGTAAGGTCTTGGTGGACGGATTTGACACGAGAGACGAGGAGCTTATCTTCGATATAAGACGCAGAGTGGGAATGGTTTTCCAGAATCCCGACAACCAGATAGTTGCCACCACAGTGGAGGAGGACGTGGCGTTTGCCCCTGAAAACCTCGGCGTTGCGCCTCTTGAAATACGCAAGAGAGTGGACGAAGCCTTGGAAAAGGTAAATATGAGCGAATACAAGGAGCACTCTCCCTCACAACTGTCAGGCGGACAGAAGCAGAGAGTGGCAATAGCGGGAATTATCGCTATGCGCCCAGAGTGTATAATCTTCGACGAGTCAACCGCTATGCTTGACCCTCAGGGCAGGCAAGAGGTGCTTCAGGCAATTTTAGCCCTGAAGGAAGAGGGAATGACCATCGTCCTTATTACCCACTATATGAACGAGGCGGTATTCGCCGACAGAGTCATAGTAATGAACGACGGTAAAATAGAAATGGACGCTCCGCCCAGAGAGGTATTCTCCAAGGTGGACAGACTCCGTGAAATAGAGCTTGACGTCCCTCAGGTAACCGACCTTATTTACAGATTGAGGCGTGACGGCTACGACCTTCCAAGCGACCTTATTTTCGAGGAGGAAGCCGCCGAGGCAATCGTGAAGTTAATCCAAAACAGAGGTAACTAATTTGAAGAGACTTGTTCTTGAAAACGTTTCGTACGTCTATAGTCCCAACACCCCCTTTGAAAAGGAGGCTCTGTCGGGCGTAAACATCGAGTTTAAGGAAAACAGAATAACGGGAATTATCGGACACACGGGCTCGGGCAAATCAACCGTTGCCCAGCTTCTCAACGGGCTTTTGCGCCCCACCTCGGGAAGAGTGCTCCTTGACGGAAAAAATATCTTCGATAAGGATATGGACATCTCCGAGGTGCGCTTTCGTGTAGGACTTGTTTTCCAGTATCCCGAGTATCAGCTTTTTGAAGAGACCGTGTGGCGCGATATCGCCTTCGGTCCGTCCAATATGAAGCTTGAAAAAGAGGAAATAGACCGCCGTGTACGCAGTGCGGCAAGCTTCGTTGGACTTGACGAGGAGCTTTTTGAAAAGTCCCCATTCGAGCTTTCCGGCGGTCAGAAAAGACGTGTTGCAATAGCAGGCATTATGGCAATGGAGCCCGAAATAATCGTCCTTGGCGAGCCTGCCGCAGGTCTTGACCCGAAGGGTCGCGACGAAATATTCCGTGGAATCAGGCATTGGCAGAAGGAGCATCAGGCTACCGTCATTCTCATTTCTCACAGTATGGAGGATATGGCGCTTTACGCCGACGACATCGTGGTTATGAAAGCGGGCTCGGTTGTGACCCACGGAACTGTTGACGAGGTGTTTCACTCTATCGACCTTGTTCGCAGAGCAGGACTTGATATTCCGCAGATAACCGCACTCACCGACAGACTCTCTTCCATTGGCGTAATTGACGAGGACGGAGTATACACGGTGGACAAAGCCTACGAGCTTATAGTTAAAGCACTTAAAAAAGAGGTATAATTAATGTTAAAAGATATAACGCTGGGTCAGTATTTTTCGGGTAACTCACCTCTGCACAGACTTGACCCCCGCACGAAGATAATAATGGTTTTAATATACGTTATATCCATATTCTTCGCCCAAAATATACTGTCGCTGGCACTTATGATTTTCTGCGCCGTAGCGGCGGTGGCTGTGTCAGGCATTTCGCCCAAGGTAGTTTTAAAGAGCATAAAGCCAATACTGTTTCTGGTAATTTTCACCGCTTTTATCAACGTATTTCTCACTACCTCCGACACGGAGCCCCTCGTTTCCTGGAAATTTATCACTATCTACAAGGAGGGCGTAATAAACGCCGTCTTTATGATAGTAAGGATAGTTTGCCTTGTGATAGGTACGTCGGTTATGCTCACCTATACCACGTCACCCATAACACTCACCGACGGACTTGAACGTCTTTTGAAGCCCTTGAAGAAGCTACACGTTCCCGTCCACGAGTTCGCAATGATGATGACCATAGCTCTTCGCTTTATCCCCACTCTCCTTGAGGAGACCGACAAGATAATCAATGCCCAGAAGGCAAGGGGAGCAGGCTTTGACAGTAAAGGAATTGTCAACAAGGCAAAGGCGTTTTTGCCCATACTCATTCCCTTGTTTATCTCCGCCTTCCGCAGAGCAGACGAGCTTGCAATCGCTATGGAATGCCGTTGCTACAGAGGAGACGAGGGCAGAACGAGAATGAGAATTCTAAACTATAAAAGGCTTGACCTCATAACCTTTATCCTTATTGCACTTTTTATTGTGGCACTCCTTTTATTAAATCAGGTCACGTCTGTTTACTCGATATAAAACTAACGGTGAATTATGAATTATAAGCTGACGATTGCCTTTGACGGCAAGAATTATCACGGCTGGCAGTTCCAGAAGAACGCCCCCACAGTGCAGGGAGAAATGACGAGAATTGCCGAGAGCTTTTTCTCCTCCGAGGTGTCGGTTACGGGCTGTAGCCGAACAGACAGCGGTGTTCATGCAAACAACTACGTCTGCTCTGTAAAATGCGATAAGGCGGTGCCCGCGGAGGCGGTAGTGCGCGGAATGAACGCTCTTTTGCCCCCCGATATCGCCGTGAAAACTTGCACTCTTGCCCCCGAGGATTTTCACCCGAGGTACGATTGCAAGGGTAAGGAATACCAATACCGAATTTTAAATTCTCAATGCCCCGACCCATTTCTCGCATCATACGCCTACCGTTTTCCCATTCCTCTGGATGTGGAGAAAATGGGAGAGGATGCAAGAAAGATTGAGGGCGAGCACGAGTTTGATTCCTTTATGGCGTCTGGCTCTAAAATCGTGGATACCAAGAGATGCGTCTTTTCCACCAAGGTGGAAAGGGAGGGGGAGCTCATTCTCTTCTCAATATCTGCCGACGGCTTTTTATACAATATGGTGCGCATAATCGTCGGCACGCTCATCGACCTTAACCTTGGCCGAAACACTCTTACGATGGAAGAAATAATTTCGGGCAGAAACCGCCGTCTTGCAGGCTTTACTGCCGAGCCCTGCGGTCTATATCTTAACCGCGTAGATTATTAGAAAGGATAAATTATGGCTGACAGAAACGAAAATAACACAAACGAAACCAATACCTACGTCAATATCGCCTCCCGTGTCAAAAAAATCAGATACGTGATAGTTACCATACTGGTGATTTTCGTTGCGTTGGCTATATTTTCATACAGAGAGGACCTGACTATCGAAAATTTCAGGTATCTTATGAAATACGTAAACGTAAAGCCCGTGGTTTTCGGCAGTAACGACAATACACAGATAAATTTCGAGTCGGACTCCGCCACGATTGCTTCCTCCTTTAAGGAGGACCTTGTGATACTCACCAAATCCTCGCTTAAAATATACGATATGACCTCCACCGAAATTCTGGAGAGCACACATTCCATAAATTCTCCGCAGATTGCACTGGGTGAAAAGTATTTTGCCGTATACGACCTTGGAGGCAAGTATCTCGCTATATATAACTCATTTGCAAAGCTGTGGGAAACGACGCTGGATTATCCTATATACGACGTATCTATCGACGAGGAGGGCAACTTCTGCGTATGCACGGGTGCCGCCGACCACACGTCAGCACTTATAGTATACGATAGCAGATTTGAAAAAATATTCTCCTGGAAGAGCGTGGATAAATACGCCGTGTGCGCCGATATAACAACCGATGAAAAGACCTATATGTCGGTTGGAACGGTAAAAAGCACACCCGAGGGTGATATACTTTCCAACCTTCTCGTGATGTCCCGCGATTCTTCCGAGGTTTTGAGTACGCTAAACCTTGACTCTGAAATGATTATGAACGTTAAGTTCAACGGGGACTCTAATATAGTTTGTCTCACGGATAAGGCGCTGAGGGTATATTCCGTTAACGGCGAGATGCTTTCCGCCCATAATTTCGATTCAAAATTCCTGCGCAATTTTGCTCAGGGGGACAAATGGAGCGTTCTCGTACTAAACGAAAATATCGTTGGAAAGGACCATCGGGTGATAATCTTCGATACAAAGGGAAATACTTATTTCGAAACCGATATAGAGTCCGAGATTACCGACCTTTGCGTATCCGACGGCTACGCATTCCTGCTTGGCGTTGAGGACGTAACGGTAATAGATATTCAGAAAAAAGAGTCCGAATCCTTCGGTACAGACAGAAGCTATCGCTCAATAGAGCTTATCAATAACTCAAACGTGTATCTTGTTTACGACTCGGTTGCATTTGCAAGCGGAGTTAGCACAGACGAATGATTTACATAAAACTTGGAGGTACAGAACATGAATATTTTGATAGACGTAATTATTGTTGGCATAGTGCTTATCTGTTGTATCAGCGGTTATAAGAACGGCTTTGTAAAAATGATTATAAACTTTTTCAAGAACATCGTCGCCCTGATAGTTGCCGCCGTTTTCTGCTCGAAGCTCGGCGCTTTCCTTTACGACGTTTGCTTCAAAAGCATTTTTGAGAGTATGACTGTTGGCAGAATTGCCTCCTGGCTTGGCGTGGACGCTTCCGAAAATCTGGATATCGGTCCTCTCCTTCTCAACGAGCACTCGGAATTTTTAAGCTTTATTGAGAAGCTTGGCTTCTCCACAAATTCCATAACAGAAAAATATAACGAGCTTGGCGGAGAGTCGGGCGACCTTATGGTAGAATATATTGCAAAGCCCCTTGGTATAACGGTTGCAAACGTCGTGGCGTTCATTCTTCTGTTCATCGCCACCGTTCTCGTTATACAGCTTCTCGGCTTCATTCTCGGTAAGATAGTTAAGCTTCCCGTTCTCAACGCTACCAATAAGATTTTGGGTCTCCTTCTCGGCATCGTTCTCGGCGCAGTATTCGTATTTATCTTCGTGGCTCTCGTAGAGGCAGTCGTTCCGTATATCAAGCTCAACGGAGAGTTCGTTTCACCGTCTACTCTTGAGGATGGCACCATACTTTACAGTTATCTTGTAGGGCAGACCCCTCAGGGCTTTATAGATACTTTACTTGCAAGAATAGGAGTTAAGTGATGCATTGCTTAAAAAAATCCAATATTCCCAATATAATATCGGTGTTCAGAATTGCTCTCGTGCCCCTTTTCCTTTATCTCTTTTTATGTAAGGGGTATGTGGTGCGCGCAATGCTGGTGTTCCTCCTTGCAGGACTCAGCGACGTAGTTGACGGAATAATCGCGCGGAAATTCAACTGGACCTCCAACGTAGGCAAGGTGCTTGACCCCTTTGCCGATAAGCTTATGCAGATAGCGGCGCTTCTTTGCATGGGTGTCAGCAGGTTTGTTAACTGGTGGATAGTAGGCGTGCTTGTGGCAAAGGAATTCATTCTCTTCGTGGGTGCTCTCTGCGCCCTGAAGAAAAAGAGCGTGTACGTTCAGTCCGACTGGTACGGAAAGCTTGGCACCGTTGCTTTTTACATAATTGCGGTAGTTCTTGTATTATTTAAGGATATGCCTGATACAATAAGAGTATTGCTCGGTATATTTTTAATATTGTTTATGCTTTTTGCATTGATAATGTATTCGATAAATTATAAAAAAAGAATATCGGTTTTGAAAAACGTATCAAAGGATAAAGCCGATATAGCGGTTGATTAGTTTCAGAAAGGGTTATTTTCTATGTGGCAGATGTGTTCAAGATGTAAGGTTCGTCCTGCCGTCGTATTTATTACGAAGATAGAGGGCAACGAACAAAAGCAGGAGGGGCTTTGCCACAAGTGCGCCAAGGAGCTTAATATAAAGCCCGTCACCGACGTTTTTGAGAAAATGGGTATCGGCGACGATGAGATAGAGAGCATTTCGGGAGAAATGGCGGATATAATGCAGGATATGGACCCCTCCGATATGACGGGGCTGGTTCAGTCAAACGACGGTGCCGACAATACGGGTGCACCTCCCTTTGACCTCAGACGATTGTTTATGGGTGGCGCAGGCATGCCTCAGAAATCTGGCGAGCAGCAGAATAATGCACAGAACAAGAAGAAAAAGCAGGACAAGGAAAGAAAATTCCTATCACAGTTTTGTATAGACCTGACGGCAAAGGCGAGGGACGGCAAGCTTGACAATATTATCGGAAGAGATAAAGAGCTTGAAAGAATGATACAGATTCTCTGCCGCAGACAGAAAAACAATCCCTGCCTGATAGGTGAGCCCGGTGTAGGTAAAACTGCACTTGCAGAAGCGCTTGCGCAGAGAATAGTTGCAGGCAACGTGCCCTTCAAGCTGAAGGACAAGGAAATCTTCATCGTGGATATGACCTGCCTTGTTGCAGGCACACAGTTCAGAGGACAGTTTGAAAACAGAATAAGAGGACTTATAGAGGAGGTCAAGGCTCTCGGTAATATTATCCTTGTCATAGACGAGGTTCATACCATCGTCGGCACGGGTGATACTGAGGGAGGAATGAATGCGGCTAATATTTTAAAGCCTGCTCTTTCCCGAGGTGAGCTTCAGCTTATCGGAGCGACTACTCTTGCCGAGTACCGCAAGTATATCGAAAAGGACTCTGCCCTTGAAAGACGCTTCCAGCCCGCTATGGTCAACGAGCCTTCTATAAAGGACACGGTTGACGTAATTCTCGGCATAAAGAAGTATTACGAAAGCTTCCACGGTATAGTAGTTCCCGAGGACGTGGTTGAAAAGACCGTTATTCTCTCGGAAAGATATATTACAGACCGCTTTTTGCCCGACAAGGCAATCGACCTTCTTGACGAGGCGTGTGCGAGAGTCGCCCTTGAAAGCCCCGTTATCAATCGTATGTCGGAGCTTCAGGCAGAAATGAAGAAGCTCAAAGCCCGCCGTGAAGCCCTTGAAGCCCTTCCCGAGCCTACCGACGATATCTATTCTCAAATCGCCGATATCAAGGTTTCGGAGATAAAGGCGCAGAACGAGTTCGACGACCTCACTCTGAAGCGCGCGGAAATCAAATTGCGCGAGGCAGACCTTGCCCGAGTTATAGAGGTTTGGACCGGCGTTCCTGCAAGTGACATTGAAGAAAACGAAGTCGG
>JAZSLY010000082.1:0-6053 GCA_045535585.1 Eubacteriales bacterium | reverse complement strand
TACAACTCCTTGGCCCACAGAACGACATGGCTACGATCCGACTTCCGTCTTTGAATATCGATATATCCTGACACCCCATTTTCTCGCTGGTGGTCTCTCGACCCTCGGCGGTCTCAACGCAGAGAGCAAATAACTCGTCTGCCACCTTATCCATATCCTCGCCGTCTACCAGAACGCCTGCGTTGAAGTCTGTCCAATGAGGCTTACGGGAGGCGATGGCGGAGTTGGTCATAACCTTTAAGGTGGGCACGGGTGCGCCAAGAGGCGTTCCTCTGCCCGTTGTGAACATAATAATATGAGCGCCTGCGGAGGTGAGATTGGTTATGGCAACGATATCGTTGCCGGGACCGCTGACAAGGTGCAAGCCACCGTTTCCGCAGTCTATCTCACCCATATCCATAACTGCCGTTACGGGAACTGCACCGCCCTTCTGAACACAGCCAAGGGACTTTTCTTCAAGGGTGGTAATGCCTCCCGCCTTGTTACCGGGGGAGGGGTTTTCGGCAACGCTTTCGCCGTGGCTTACAAAATAGTTACGGAAATCCTGCACCATTTTTTCAGCAGACTTAAAGACCTCGAAGGAAACGCATCTGTCGAAAAGCACCTTTTCACCGCCGAACATTTCGGGCACCTCGGTCATCATAATGGTGGCGCCGTAATCGTAAAAGCGCTCTGCCACCTTGCCTACGAGGGGGTTGGCGGTAATTCCGCTGAGTCCGTCGGAGCCTCCGCATTTAAGACCTATTTTCAATTTTGAAATGGGAATGGGGGTGCGACGGAAGGTGTCGGCATAGTCGAAAAGCTCCTGAAGGAGCGCCTTTCCTTCCTCTATTTCATCGACGCAGTCCTGACAGTTGAGAAACTTGACACGCTTGTCGTCCCAAGAGCCCAGCACCTTTTGAAGCTCTGCAATATTACTGTTCTCACAGCCGAGTCCAAGCACCAGAACGCCTGCGGCGTTGGGATGCTCCACGAGGCCCTTGAGAATTTTACGGGTCAGGTCCTGATCGTCGCCCATCTGGGAACAGCCCCAGGTGTGAAGATAGGTACGGGCGCCCGTGATGCTTGCCAGCTTCTTGGCAATTCCGTTGACACAGCCAACGGTTGGAATAATCCAGACCTCGTTTCTGATGCCTACCTTGCCGTTGCCTCTGTCGTAGCCCATAAAGGTGCCCTCTTTGGTAGGAAGGGTAGGTGTGAAGGGCTGATATTCAGCCACCACCGAGCCGTTGAGGTCGGTCTTCATATTGTGGGTATGTACGTGCTCGCCCTTCGCTATGTCACTCGTTGCGTGACCGATAGGGAAGCCGTACTTGATTATCTTTTCCCCTGACTTGATATCACGAAGCGCATACTTGTGACCGTCGGCGAGATTTACCTCTACGTTATCATATGCGTTAATCTGCATATTTCAAAACCTCCCCCAGCATATCGCTAAGGTCCTCGCCCCAAAGCTTCTCGTTTGCCAGAATATCCGCAACGCTTGCCGTCTTCATAAAGGCGGTAACCTCGGGGTCGTCGTTGGTCATATCGGTGCGGTAGAATTCGATAAGCTTGGCAAAGGAGAAGGTGAGCGTTTCGGGATATTTGCCGAATCTCTTCTTATATTCAAGAATTGAAGGTAAAACTCTTACCTTGAACTTACTTACTGAGTTGAGTGCGATAGATGAAAGATAGTGCTTGATATAGGGGTTACGGAAGCGCTCCAGAACGCTTTCGGCGTACTCTTTAAGCTCGCTCTTCGGCAGGTCGAGAGTGGGAATTATCTCATCGAATACGCAGGACTTTATGTGAGCGCTCATCTTTTCGTCGTCAACACAGTTCTTTACCGTGTCAAAGCCCGACAGAAGCGCATAGGGCACGAGAGAGGTGTGAGCACCGTTGAGAATACGTACCTTTCTCGTACGATACATTTCAAGCTTGTCGGGTGTAACGATAACGTTGAGACCAGCCTTTGAGAAGGGAAGCTCCTTTTCAATATCGTAGTCGGTCTCGATAACCCAAAGATGAAAATACTCGGAGGTATTTACCATATTGTCCTCGTAGCCGAGATTCAGGTCCTCGCCCTTGGGGTAGCCCGTGTTGATTCTGTCAACGAGGGTGTTGCAGAATATATTTTCTTCGTTTACGAAGCGCTTGAAGTCCTCACCGAGTCCCCAGAGGTCAGCATATGAGAGAACGCATTTTTTCAGATTGTCTCCGTTGCGGTCAATAAGCTCGCAGGGGAGAAGAATAAAGCCGTGAAGCCCCTTTTCAAATCTTCTCTTCAAAAGGAGAGTCAGCTTTGCAGGGAAGGTCTTGGGAGGCGCATCCTCTATTTTGTCGTCGGCAGAAAAGGCGATGCCTGCCTCGGTGGTGTTGGAGACGATGAATCTCATATCAGGGTTATCGGCAAGCGCCAGATATTCCTCAAAATTTTCGTAGGGCTTAACGCATCTTGAAATAACGTCAACAAGCGTTTTGTCAACTCCCTCAACACCGCGGATAACGTGGGTGTAAAGGCAGTTTTGCGCGCTGAGCATATCGCACATGCCCTGCTCGATGGGCTGTACTACTACAACGCTTGCGTCAAGTGTACCGTTGTCGCACATTTTCTGGAGCATCCAGTCTACAAATCCTCTTAAAAATCCTCCCTCTCCGAATTGAATAACTCGTTCGGGACGTACAGGTTTTTTGAAATCCATAATAATTCTCCTTAATCATAAAATGTAAGCGCTTATATTTTACTATATATTGACGAAAATAGCAAGAGGGAAAAGCAAAAAAATACTTTTTTACTGCAATCTATTGAAAAAAGTCCAAAATAATGTATAATAGTTATATAATGCCGAATTGTTTTTGTTTTGCAGGTAATAAAGAATAATAACATAAACAGAGAAACCCATAAAAAGAAAGGAGAAAAAATGGATATTTTTTCTGTAATTTCACTGCTTGGTGGTCTTGCTCTTTTCCTTTACGGAATGCATATTATGTCCGAGGGCTTGGAGAAGCTGGCAGGCGGAAAAATCGAAGGTATATTAAGTAAGCTTACGTCAAACCGATTCAAAGGACTTTTGCTTGGTGCGGTCATAACCGCCGTTATCCAGTCCTCCTCCGCCGTTACGGTAATGCTGGTAGGTCTTGTAAACTCGGGTATTATGCAGCTGACTCAGGCGGTGAGCATCACTATGGGCTCCAATATCGGTACTACCATTACCGCCTGGCTTCTCAGCCTTACGGGCATTGAGGGAGACAATATTTTTATTCGTCTCTTGAAGCCCTCCTCCTTCTCGCCCATCGTAGCCTTTATCGGCATTTTACTTATAATGATGGCAAAGAAGCAGTCGAAAAAGGACGCAGGCGTTATCTGCATCGGCTTTGCCGTGCTGATGTACGGCATGGACTTCGTGTCGGGCGCCGTTGAGCCTCTGCGTGACGTGCCTGAATTTGCAAATATTCTCATCGCCTTTTCCAATCCCGTGTTAGGCGTTATCGCAGGCGCAGTTTTTACCGCTATTATTCAGTCCTCCTCCGCCTCCGTGGGTGTGCTTCAGGCGCTTTCTATGACGGGTAAGATAACCTACGCTTCGGCAATCCCCATTATTATGGGTCAGAATATAGGTACTTGTATTACGGCTCTTATTGCATCCATCGGTGCTAACAGAAACGCGCGCCGCGTTGCCGTGGTGCATATGCTATTCAATACTATCGGTACGGTAATTATCCTTGTCGTGTGGTCTATCGTTAACGAAATTGCAGACCTTGCCTTTGCAAAAGAGGCGGTAACTCCTTTTAATATAGCTATAATCCACTCTATCTTCAACGTGGTTACGACTATCCTTCTCTTTCCCTTTGCCCGTCTTCTTGAAAAGGGCGCACGTCTTATCATCAAGGATAAGGAAAAGGACGGTAAGGTCAAATTCGAGTTCCTTGACGACCGTCTTCTCACCCTGCCATCCGTTGCGGTAGGTAAGGCTTACGAGAGCACCAAGGAAATGGCTGAAATAGCTCATACTGCGGTCGGTAAGGCGTTTAAAATACTTGATAAGTATGAAGAAGATAAGGCAGGGGAAATAATAGAGTACGAGGGCGTGCTTGACTCCTATGAGGACAAGCTCGGTACTTACCTTGTAAAGCTCTCCAAATGTCAGCTCTCCGACAACGACACCAAGTCGGTTTCGGTTATGCTCCACCTTATTACAGACTTCGAGCGTATCGGCGACCACGCGGAAAATTTAGTGGACGTCTCCAAGGAAATGACCGATAAGCAGATAAGCTTCTCCAAGGAGGCTGTGTGCGAGATATCCACCCTTTGCAGAGCCGTTGAGGAAATCCTTGACAATACTATAAACGCCTTCAGAAACGACGACCTTGACACCGCAAAGACTATAGAGCCTCTGGAGCAGGTTATCGACACCCTTATCACAGAGATAAAGACACGCCATATCGCACGCTTGCAGAAGGGAAGCTGTACTATAGAGCTTGGATTTGTGCTTACCGACCTTCTTACCAACTGCGAGCGAATTTCCGACCATTGCTCCAATATTGCCGTTACTATGATAGAGGCGGCGCACGGAAGCTTTGATACTCACGAGTATCTCCATACAGTTAAGACCCAGCCAGACTCCGACTTTGCGGAGCAATGCTCATTCTGGCACGATAAATACGAAATTAAATACGGTGAATAATTTATGAAAAAAATTCTTGGCATATTTCTTCTTTTGTTTACTCTCGTTCTCACGGGCTGTTCGGCTGAACCCGAAGGAAATCTTCTGCCCGAGGGCGCCGTCTACTACATCGGCGCACCCTCGCAGATGCTGGGTGACTACGAGGGCGCTGACCGTGTGATAAACGAGGGTGAGCCCTTTCCCGACAAGGTTTCTACGGGTGACACTTTCGTCCTTGGTGACTACGAGTATCGCTACAATATGTGCTTTATTACCTCTCACTCGGGCGTGGACTATCCCGTGTGGCAGGAGAACCCCTCCCAGAACGGCTGGGGCGTGCGCGCAAGGGTAGTCAACGAAAAGGAATACGCACCTATGGAAAGCGAGATATGCTCACTTCCCGTAACTATGCTGACCCACGCCTTTTATTCCTGCGACCTTTTGGAGAGTGCTCCCGTGCTTTCCGAAAACGCCACCGATATTTCCTGGGCGTTCGGGCTTTGCTCGTCGCTGACCTCTCCACCCGTTATTCCCGAGGGCGTTCTGAATATGTCGGAAGCATTTTTCGGCTGTGAGAGCCTTGTTACCCCTCCCGTTTTGCCCGAGGGCGTGCAGAATATTTACTACGCCTTTTATAAATGCTACGCTCTTGCGTCAGCCCCAAGGCTTCCCGCATCTCTTACTAACGTTATCGGCACCTTCCTTGGCTGTACCTCTCTTGAGAGCTTTGAGGGCTCCACGGGGGAGGCGGGGGACTTTTCGGGATATTCTCTTCCCGACGTTACCACCCTCCGAGGTACTTTTTCAGGTTGTGAAAAGATGACGGTGGCGCCTGAAATTCCGCTTTCGGTTACCGACCTCACCTACACCTTCCGCGGTGCGAAGGCGTTGAGAAAAGCGCCTGATACGTCGGCGAATACTATTGACAAGTACGTTTATACCTTTGCGGAGTGTGCTTCTCTTGCAGAGCCACCAGTTTTGTCCCCCTCGGCTATTGATATAAGCGGTGCGTTTAACGCATGCTCCTCTCTCGTCAGAATGCCCGAAATTCCCGAGGGTACGCTGAATATGGACAACACCTTCAATTCCTGCACCTCTCTTGCAGAGGCAACCACTATTCCTGCCTTTGTTGACAGTATGCACAAGACCTTTTACGGTTGTTCCTCTCTCGGCGGAACGCTGGTTGTGGAGGCAGAGCCCAGCTACTATGCAGAGGCTTTGGAGGGGACGGCAGTGGAGAAGATAGTAGGATTTGATTTAAGGACTTAAAAAAGATGGGCTTAGCCCATCTTTTTTAGTGAATAGTGAATAGTGAAGAGTTTCGGTTGGAAAGTTGTATAGTAAAAGTGGACACATCGAAGAGTTAATGATATAATAGAAAAAAGAGGTGTTCACAATGAAAAGGAC
>JAZSLY010000037.1:0-15443 GCA_045535585.1 Eubacteriales bacterium | reverse complement strand
AGATAACAACGGTAAAATCATCGTTGCTGAGAATGATTTACTTAAGGCAATAGATATCGCAAACGAAATTGCCCCCGAGCACCTTGAGCTTTGCGTTGATAATCCCTTCGATTACCTCGATAAGATACGCCACGCAGGTTCAATATTTATGGGCAGAAACTGTCCCGAGGCGCTGGGCGACTACTTTGCAGGTCCTAACCACACCCTTCCCACCAGCGGAACGGCAAGGTTTTCTTCACCGCTGAGCGTCGACGACTTCGTGAAGAAATCGCAGATAATCTACTATACGAAGGATGCTCTTGACAAGGTTTCGGATAAGGTTGCTTATTTTGCAGGCAAAGAGGGACTTCAGGCACACGCCAAGAGCGCTCTCGTAAGGGGAGAGAAGAAATGAGCAGATTTTTCAGTCCCACCCACTCCTCTCTCGTGCCTTACGTACCGGGTGAGCAGTTGAACGATAAAAAGTATATAAAGCTTAATACAAACGAATCTCCCTTCCCGCCCTCCCCAAAGGTGAAGAGTGCGGTTGAGGGAAGCGTGGATACCCTTCGCCTTTATCCCGACCCCGACTGTAAAGGGCTTCGTGAAAAGATAGGGGAGACCTATGGTGTCCCCACCAAGAATATAGTTGTGACTAACGGCTCGGACGAGGTGCTGAATTTTGCTTTTCTTGCCTTTTGCGACGCAGAACACCCAGCCCTTTTCCCCAACCACACCTACGGCTTTTACAAGGTCTTTTGCGCCTTATATAATATTCCCTACACCGAGTGTCCTCTCCGTGAGGATTTCACGGTGGATATAAACGATTATATCGGCAGAGGGAAAACCATATTCATTGCCAACCCCAACGCCCCCACGGGCATCGCTCTGGGAATTGAGGATATAGAGAAAATCGTCTCGTCTAACCCTGATAACGTGGTGGTGGTTGACGAAGCCTACGTGGATTTCGGCGGTGAGAGCGCTATCGGACTTATCGGTAAGTACGATAACCTCCTTGTCACGAGAACCTTCTCCAAGTCCTATTCAATGGCAGGGGCAAGGCTTGGTATCGGCTTTGGAAGCGAGGCTATTATTGCCGATATAAATACCCTCAGGTATTCCACAAATCCCTACAACATCAATTCCCTGACAATGAGCGCAGGAATAGCCGCCCTTGAGGAAAATGACTATTATATGGCTAACTGTCGTGTGATTGCAGAAAACAGAGAGTATACCACCTCCGCACTTCGCCGCCTCGGCTTCGAGGTGCTTGACTCAAAGGCAAATTTCGTTTTCGCGAAGAGTAACAAAATCGGCGGTATGGAGCTTTACTTGAAGCTTCGTGAGCGTGGAATTCTGGTGCGCCATTTTGAAAAGGCAGGAATATCCGAATATAACAGAATAACGATAGGAAGCTTAAATCAGATGCAGACCCTGATTGAAGCCACAAAAGAAATATTGGAGGAAAGATAATGAGACAGGCTGAAATAAAACGTCGGACAAAAGAAACGGATATCTCACTCACCCTTGACCTTGACGGAAAAGGAGAGGGAAAAATAGATACGGGCTGTGGCTTTCTTGACCATATGCTCACCCTTTTTGCTAAGCACTCACGCTTTAACCTTGACGTCAAGTGTGTAGGCGACGTTGACGTTGACTATCACCACACGGTTGAGGATATAGGAATTGCCCTTGGCTCTGCCTTTTCAAAGGCACTCCTTGATAAAGGAGGTATCACAAGATACGCTGATACTACGCTGCCTATGGACGAGGCTCTCGTGTTGAGTGCCGTGGATATTTCGGGCAGAAGCTATCTCGGCTATAACGTAGCTCTACCCACCGCGCAGGTCGGAGACTTCGACACCGAGCTTGTGGAGGAATTCTGGCTTGCATTCGTAAGGGAGGCAAGAGTGACGCTTCACATAAATATGCTCTCGGGCAAAAATTCACATCACATTATCGAGTGCATTTTCAAGTCCTGCGCCAGAACTCTGCGCTTTGCTACAAGAATAGATGCAGAGCTTGACGGCGAGGTTCTCTCTACAAAAGGAGTAATTTAATGATTGCATTGATTGATTACGGCGTGGGAAATCTTTTTTCCCTCAAATCCTCTCTTGCCCGCGTTGGCGCAGAGGTCGTGGTTACAAGCGACGAGGAGACCATCCGCCGTGCCGATAAAATAATTTTACCCGGTGTGGGCGCCTTTGGTGACGCTATCAAAAAGCTTCGCGACACGGGGCTTGACCGTGTGATAGTTGACTGTGCCAAGAATGGCAAAAAGCTTCTCGGCATCTGCCTTGGTATGCAGCTCCTTTTTGAAAAGAGCTACGAATACGGAGAGCATACGGGCCTCGGGCTCTTGAAGGGCGAGGTCGTTGGTATGGAGGGCAGGCTTGAAAAAGGCGTGAAGATACCACACATCGGCTGGAACGCTCTTAAAGTGAAAAAGGAGCACCCGATTTTTAAATACGTAAAGGACGGGGACTTCGTATATTTCGTTCATTCCTACTATGCCGAGAGGTGCGAAGAAAGCCTTCTTGCAACCACCGAATATACAAGGGAGCTTACGGCGGCGGTTGCCCTCGACAACGTGACGGGAACACAGTTTCATCCCGAAAAGAGCGGTGACGTGGGACTTAATATTCTGCGTGCCTTTGCCGAATGGGAGGATTAAAAAATGTATATTTTTCCCGCAATAGATTTATTTGATAAAAAGGCTGTACGCCTCCTTCGCGGAGACTACAACCGGATGACAGTTTATAATAACAATCCTCTGTCGGTTGCTAAAACCTTTGAGGAGCTTGGCGCAAGGTATGTACACCTTGTTGACCTTGAGGGTGCAAAGGACGGCACTACTCCCAACCTTACGGTTGTGGAGGAGATTGCAAAAGAAACCTCTCTTTCCGTTGAAATCGGCGGCGGAATAAGAAGTCTTGAAACTCTTGACAAATATTTTTCGGCAGGTGTTGACAGAGCTATCCTCGGCACTTCTGCCATAAACGACAGAAGCTTTCTCTTGTCGGCACTTGAAAAGTACGGCGAAAAAATCGTGGTGGGCGCCGACGTGAAGGACGGCAGAATTGCCATAAAGGGTTGGCTTGAAACCTCCAACGTGGAGCTTTGGGACTTTCTTCGTGATATGGAGTCTCTCGGTGTCAAAAACATAATCTGCACCGACATTTCCAAGGACGGTGCAATGAGTGGCACAAACACCGAGATGTATAAAACGATGACGGAGCGCTTTTCTATGAACGTTATCGCCTCTGGCGGAGTATCCACTATTGAGGACGTGCGTGCCCTTGCAAAAATGGGGCTCTTTGGCGCTATAATCGGAAAGGCGTATTACACGGGCGCTATTGACCTGAAGGAAGCGATTGAGGTGGCAAAATGATTACAAAAAGAATTATCCCTTGTCTTGACGTAAAGGACGGCAGGGTAGTAAAGGGCGTAAATTTCCTTGGACTTGCTGACGTTTCTTCCCCCGTCAAGCTTGCGAAATACTATTCAGAAAGCGGTGCGGACGAGCTTGTCTTTTACGACATAACCGCCTCCGCCGAGGGCAGAGCGCTTTTCGTTGATATATTGAAGGAGGTCGCCTCCACCATTTTCGTTCCCCTGACGGTAGGCGGTGGAATTAACACTCTTGACGATTTCGACAGAGTTTTAAAGTGCGGAGCGGACAAGGTCAGCGTAAATTCGGGTGCAATAAGAAACCCCTCCCTAATAGGTGACGCCGCAAAGAAATACGGAGACCAGTGCGTTGTATTGTCGGTTGACGTAAAGAGGGTGGACGGCGAATTCAAGGTCTTTGCCAAGGGTGGCAGAGAAAACACGGGAATGGACGCTATCGAATGGATAAAGAAGGGCGTGGCGCTTGGCGCAGGGGAGGTAGTCGTAAACTCTATCGACACCGACGGCGTTAAGGGCGGATTTGATATTGAGATGCTTCGCGAGGTTTTGAAGGTAGTCAACGTCCCCGTTATCGCTTCGGGCGGAGCAGGCTCAAAGCAGGACTTTGTAAAGCTCTTTCAGGCATTGCCCACCATTGATGCAGGACTTGCCGCATCGGTATTCCACTTCGGTGAAATAGAAATTAAGGATTTGAAAAAAGAATTAAAAGACAACGATATAATAGTGAGGTTATAATTATGCTTAATATTGACGAGCTTAAATTTGACGAGGCAGGCTTGATTCCTGCCGTGGTGGTAGATTCTATTAACGGAGAGGTACTTACCCTCGCCTATATGAACCGTGAGAGCCTTGAAATTTCTATGGAAAAGGGACTCACTTGCTTCTGGTCACGTTCAAGAGAGGAGCTTTGGCTGAAGGGCGAAACAAGCGGTAATTATCAGCATATCGTTTCAATTACCGCCGACTGTGACAAGGACGCGCTGGTTGTAGTTGTGGAAAAAGAAGGACCTGCCTGCCATCTCGGCACGGATACCTGCTTCACGAATACCGTGTATCAAAGCGAGGACCTGCACCGCTTTACCCTTGATTCTCTTGCAGAGCTTCTTCAGGGCAGAAAGAAGGACAAGCCCGAGGGCTCTTATACAACCTATCTTTTTGAAAAGGGAATTGATAAAATCCTCAAAAAAGTGGGTGAGGAGTGCACTGAGGTAATAATCGCAGGTAAGGCAGACGACAAAAAGGAAACCATTTACGAGATTGCCGACCTTGCCTATCACGTGATGGTCTTGATGACCGAAATGGGAATAAGCGTGGAGGAAATTCACCGCGAGCTTGCCTCCCGTCACATTATTGACAAAAAGGTTAAGCAGGAGAAAATGACCCAATAAGGCTTTTGCCTTTTCGCTTTTCTTACGACGGGGAGATGTACTCTCTGCCGTAAGAAATCAAGGTCGATAAAAATAAAAATATTTTTCAAAAAATCTCTTGACAAAACACTTTATTTGTGATATCATATACTGCGTTGAGTCGCGTATGCCTCTGTAGCTCAGTTGGTAGAGCAGAGGACTGAAAATCCTCGTGTCGTTGGTTCGATTCCGACCGGAGGCACCATTTTCCCAGGCGCAATTAAATAGCGGCTTTTCATCTGCGGATTTAGCTCATTTGGTAGAGCGAGACCTTGCCAAGGTCGAGGTGGCGGGTTCGAGCCCCGTAATCCGCTCCACGTGGGGGTTTAGCTCAGCTGGGAGAGCATCTGCCTTACAAGCAGAGGGTCACAGGTTCGAGCCCTGTAGTCCCCACCAATACGGCCTGGTAGTTCAGTTGGTTAGAACGCTAGCCTGTCACGCTAGAGGTCGTGGGTTCGAGTCCCATCCAGGTCGCCAAGTCGTGCTGATATAGCTCAGATGGTAGAGCACATCCTTGGTAAGGATGAGGTCACCAGTTCGACTCTGGTTATCAGCTCCAGAAAAACAAAGCACTTCACTATGAAGTGCTTTATTTTTTTACTCGTTATTGACTATTTTATAGCTTAATGTTATAATGTTTTTATTAAACCAAAAGGGGATACCAAAATGAAAGCATGTATAATTCAACCACCCTATTCAAGAGACACCTCTTTTTCCGACGAATTCTTTGAATATAAAATGAATTTGCTTGATAAGTGCGACCCGTCCATAGATATTATAGTGTTGCCCGAATACAGCGACGTTCCCTGCGCAACCTCCACGAAGGAGGAAACGTTTTACTATCACAAAAAATATATAACTGCTCTTCTCACTAAGTGTATCGAAACCGCCAAAAGATGCAACGCCGTGGTTTTCGTCAACGCTTTATACGAAATAAATAACAATTACAGAAATACCACCTACGTATATAACCAAAAGGGTGAGCTCGTAGGAAAATATTTCAAAAAGCATCTGCCTCCTCTTGAGCTTAATACTCTCGAGCTTGACAGTGACTATACCTTTGAATATTCCGAGCCCTACGTAATTGAGCTGGACGGCTTGAGATACGGCTTTTTGACCTGCTACGATTTCTATTTCTACGAGGCATTTGCCAATATTGCAAGACAAAACGTGGATATTATAATCGGCTGTTCTCTGCAGAGAAGCGACAGTCACGACGCTATAGAAACTATGTGCAGATTTCTTGCGTACAATACCAACGCATACGTAATCCGCTCCTCCGTCAGCTTTGACGAGAATTCCGAAATCTGCGGTGCAAGTATGGTGGTATCTCCGTACGGCAGGGTACTGAAAAATATGAAGGGCAAATTCGGTATGGAAACGGTAGAATTTGACCCGAAGGATAAATATTATAAGCCCGCTGGCTTTGGAAACCCTGACGCCCCTCACTATGAATACATAGAATTCGGCAGAAAGCCCTGGCAGTACAGATTTGCGGGAAGCGCCATTGTGAACGACGACAAAACGATGAAGTATCCAAGAGTGTGTGCCCACAGAGGCTTTAGCACTATAGCCCCCGAAAACAGTATGCCCGCCTACGGCGCGGCGGTTGCTATGGGCGCCGATGAAATCGAGCTTGACGTGTGGCCCACGAAGGACGGGGAGATCGTTTCCTGCCACGACAGAAAGCTTGACAGAGTAAGCGACGGGGAAGGGCTTATAACCGACTATACTCTGGAGGAGCTTAGAAGGCTTGACTTCGGCGTTAAGTTCGGCGAAAGATTCAAGGGTATGAAAATTTTGAAGCTTGAGGATATTCTTCAAAAGCTTTCGGGTCAGGTCGTGATGAATATTCACGTAAAGCCCTTGTCCTATACCGACGCCTACCCTGAGGATATAATGAAAAGCATCGTTGCGCTGGTCAGGAAATACGGCTGCGAAAAATACGTATACTTTATGCTTGAATGTGACCTGCAGATAAAACAATTCAAAGAATACGCCCCCGATATTGCCGTTTGCGTGGGACACCTTTCGGCAAGACCTTGGGATATAGTAGACCGAGCAATAGAGCTGAATTGCGAGAAGGTACAGCTATATAAGCCATATTTCAATCAGGAAATGATAGACAAGGCGCACCGCCACGGCATTAAGTGCAACGTGTTCTGGTCTGACGACGGGGAAGAAACGAAGAAATTCTTGGAAATGGGCATCGACACTATACTTACAAATGACTATAACCTGACCTCGCAGGTTGTAAAAGGATAGAGTGAATAAAAAATGGCATTCGAAAGGTGATTAAAAATATGAAAAAGATAAAAATCGGCAACTCGTTCGAAGCATCGGCAGTATCTCTCGGCTGTATGCGTATGGGCACTTTGGATGAAAAAAGAGTGGATGCGATTATTGATACCGCAATAGAAAACGGAATTAATTTTTTCGACCACGCGGATATTTACGGCAAGGGAAACGCAGAAAAGGTTTTCGGTGACTACCTGAAGCGCCACGGCTCTCAAAGAGAGAAAATAATGCTCCAGACGAAGTGTGCCATTCACGACGGACAGTTTGACTTTTCAAAGGAGCATATATTGAAATCCGTTGACGGCAGTCTTTCCCGTCTCGGCGTGGAGTATATCGACGTTTTGCTTCTTCACCGCCCCGATACTCTTATGGAGCCCGAGGAGGTTGCAGAGGCGTTTGACAGGCTGGAAAAGTCAGGCAAGGTCAGATATTTCGGCGTGTCAAACCAGAATATGATGCAAATGGAGCTGTTGAAAACGGCGGTAAAGCAACCGCTTATAATAAATCAGCTTCAATTTTCCGTCACCGAGGCAGGTATGGTCACCTCGGGTATGAACGTGAATATGAAAAATTCCGAGTCGGTTATGCACGACGGGTCGTTTCTGGAGTATAGCAGAATAAAGAATATAACCATTCAGGCGTGGTCTCCCTTCCAATTCGGCTTTTTCGAGGGTAATTTTGTGGATAACGAAAATTTCCCCCAGCTTAACCTCAAGCTTGCCGAAATTGCAGAAAAATACGGAATTACCAAAACGGGAGTTGCTGCGGCGTGGATTCTCCGTCACCCTGCAAATATGCAGTTGATTGCAGGCACTATGAATCCCGAGCACCTCAGAGAAATCTGTAAAGCCTCCGACGTTGTTCTCACCCGTTCGGAATGGTATGAGATTTACCGTGCCGCAGGGCATACGCTTCCCTGACGAAAAATAGAAAAATACGTAAGAGCACAAATGTGCTCTTACGTATTTTTTATCCTTTTTTTCTTAAACGGCGCCTGCGTCTGTTATGTGCAAGCCTTCGCTTTTCTTCGTAATATTCCCGTCTCTCGTCGGTCATATCGTATATAACTCGGGATACTGCAACCTGTCCGTCAACACGCCTGAACTTAAAGCGAATGAAGAATTCCTTTCCACATTCACATTTAGCGAGAGCCAAGGTCTTTTCCTGATTTTGATTGACAATGCCTACACAGCCAACCTCACTTTTACATTCGGGACATTCAAATAAAATAAGCTCCCCGTCCTTCAGGGCAGAGACTCTTGAAGGGTATTTTTTGGCGCAACATTCACCCGAAAGGGTGCTTTCCTTGATAGAGTCATAGCTTTCTATTCCGTTTTTCAGGTCGAGGTGGGTGCATACGAGGGCTGTGTTCTCGGCATCGTTCAGGGCGTTGTGGGCGTCCTTTCCTACTTCTCCTACCATTTCCAAGGCACTGTTCAGGGCAAACTGTCTGTGCCCGTGGGCAATCTGTGCATCGAAAATCACCTGCAGATTATAGCTTTTCGGCAGGGTAGAGGCGTCAAGCCCCCAAACCGTTATGTTTTCAATAAGCATTGGAAGGTCGTCAGGTCCCCAGGTAAGCAACACACTCCCCTCGCCACACCACTCACGGAAAATCTCATAGGCGTCGGCAAAGGATACACCGCTTTTCAGGTCAACGTTGGTTATTCCCGTCAGCTGTGATATTCTTTTGTTCATCCTCTTGTAGTACTTTGGGCGGATGAAAATATCTATTTTATCTATCGCCCGAAAGCTCTCGTCAAGCTTGACTGCGCCAATCTGAACTATTTCTCCGTGCAAGAGTACGGGCTCTTTTACGGCATAGCGCATATTGTAGGGCTGATTCCATTCCATATCAAGAATTATATAATTCATACTTTTCCCCATAAATCGATTTCAGCGTCGTTTTTATCCGACTTTTCTAATATATCATAAATGGGTGATAATTGCAATAATATTTATACTTTTCCATTGACTTTTTATCTAAAAAAGTGTAAAATTATATAAATATGTAATTATGGAGAACTTTGCGTTGAAAGAAGAATTTTGTCGCTCGGCTATGCTTTTGGGCGAAGAGTCGATTGAAAAAATAAATAGATCCAGCGTAATCGTCTTTGGCGCAGGTGGCGTTGGCTCCTTTGCCATAGAGGCTCTGGCACGAATGGGCGTAGGAAGGCTTGGCGTTGTGGACTCGGACTCGGTTGCCCCATCCAACCTCAACCGACAGCTGATAGCCCTCAACTCCACCGTAGGACGAAAAAAGGTGGACGTGGTGCGAGAGCGTGTTCTGGACGTTTCTCCCGACACCGAGGTTGAAGCCTTCGACCTATTTTACGATAAGGACACCAAGGACAGAATCGACCTTTCAAGCTACGACTATATTATCGACGCCATTGACTCTATGGACTCAAAGGTATTGTTGATAAAGAGCGCGAGTGAGCAGGGGATACCCATAATTTCATCACTCAGCACGGGCAACAAGCTTGACCCCACACTTTTCCGTGTAGACGATATTTATAAAACCTCCGTTTGTCCCATTGCCAAGATTTTAAGGAAAAGATTAAAGGAGGAGGGAGTCAAGTCCCTTCGGGTAATATATTCCACCGAGCCTCCCGTTCCTCCAAAGACGCAAGTGGAAGGACGATGCATCGGAAGCGTGCCCTTCGTTCCGTCGGTAGCGGGACTGATGCTTGCACGGGAGGTTATACTTGATATAGCAGGAGACTTATGAATTATTCAGAGAAAAACGAAAAATATATTTCCCTTGTAAAAAATGAAATAGGGCTTCGCTATCCCGACGGTCCTCCAAGGCTTTTTGTAGAGACCTACGGATGTCAGCAAAACGAAGCCGACAGTGAAAAAATAATGGGTATGGCAGGGGAGCTTGGCTATGTTCTTACCACCGCCCCCGACCTTGCCGACCTTATTTTGATAAATACCTGCGCCGTCCGTGAGCACGCGGAGCTGAAGGCGCTTTCCCACGCAGGTCACTTAAAGCACCTGAAGGAAAGCCGTCCCTCACTTATCGTCGGTCTTTGCGGATGTATGGTACAGCAGGAGCACAGAACCGACGACGTAAGAAAAAAATATCCCTACGTGGATTTCGTTTTCGGCACTAACAAGCTTTTTGATTTCCCTGAAATTTTGTATAAGGTATTCAAAGAGAAAAAAAGACATTTCTTTTTGGAAAGCTTCGAGGAGAATTCGGGCGCTATTATAGAGGGTGCACCCATACACAGAACAAGCACCAAAACGGCGTGGGTCTCCATAATGTACGGATGCAATAATTTTTGTACCTATTGCGTCGTTCCCTACGTCAGAGGTAGAGAGCGCTCTCGCAGAATGGATGCGGTTATAGACGAAGTGAAAGGCCTTGTAAAAGAGGGCTACCGCGACATAACGCTCCTCGGGCAGAACGTAAACTCCTACGGAAAGGACCTTGAGGGTAAGCCCAGCTTTGTATCGCTTCTTCGTGAGCTGGACAAAATAGAGGGGGATTTCGTATTACGCTTTATGACCTCTCACCCAAAGGATGCCAACCGAGAGCTATTTGATTTTATTGCAGAGAGCACTCATATGGCGCCACATATTCACCTGCCGATGCAGTCGGGCTCGGACAGAATACTCCGTGAAATGAACCGACACTATACGCGCGACGAGTTCTTTGCACTCTACAAATATGCAAAGAGCGTATGTAAAAACGTTTCTATCACCACCGATATCATCGTGGGCTTTCCCGGCGAGAGCGAGGAGGATTTCGAAGAAACTCTGTCCGCTTTGTCGGAGCTTCGCTTTGATATGGTCTTTTCCTTCAATTACTCCGTAAGGAAGGGAACGAAGGCAGAAAAGATGGAGGGACAGATTCCCGACAGCGTGAAGAAGGAGCGTATGACACGGCTTCTCGACCTGCAACATAGAATTTCCGTTGAAAATAACGCTTCTTTTGTCGGCACAGTTCAGCGTGTTACTCTGGAGGGCGACAGTAAGAGTGACCCAAACGTATGGGCAGGCAGAACCGACACGGGTAAGCTCGTGCATTTCAAAAAGACCTCCGACTCTCTTTCCACGGGCGAATTCGTTATGGTGGAAATAGAGCGCGCCGAGGCGTATACACTTTACGGTAAAATAAAAAATTAATTATAGAAAGAGGATAAAAAAATGACAGTAGAAGAGCTTGCAAAGGCACTTGGTGAAAAGCTCACCGAGACAAATGAATACAAGGCATATATCAAGGCCAAGGCTGAATACGAGGCAGATAGCGAATTAGAGGAGCTTATCGAAGCCTACAATATGGAAAAATTGAGAATTGACATCATTAACAATCAGGGCTCGGAGGAGGACAAAAAGGAAAACTCCACCGACAGACTCAACAGTCTCTATCAGCAGATTATGGCGAGGGACGCTATGCTCAATTTCGGCAAGGCTCACGAGGACCTTGGCAAATTGATGGACGACGTCAACTCGATGATACTCAGCGCTATGAACGGAAGCGAGGGCTGTACCCCCGATAAATGCGCTTCCTGCGGAATGTGCAATCACTAAAAATAAAGAGTGAAAAAAATCTGTCGGGAGGACACCTCTCGGCGTAAAGGAATAGGTTGGTGTATTTTATGACCGCAATGATGGAACAGTATCTTGCAATCAAGCGTGATTACGAGGACTTTATATTGATGTACCGTCTTGGTGACTTTTACGAAATGTTCTTCGACGATGCAATAAAGGCGTCAAGGGCGCTTGAAATAACCCTTACGGGCAGGGATTGTGGCGAGGAGGAGCGCGCGCCAATGTGCGGAGTGCCCTTCCACAGCTGTGACCCTTACATAAAGAAGCTTGTAGAAAAGGGGTACAAGGTTGCAATTTGCGAGCAGACCGAGGACCCTGCCGCAGCCAAGGGAATTGTAAAGAGAGAGGTTGTCAGGGTCATTACCCCCGGTACTCTTACCGACGGAGAAATGATAGAGAGCAGCGACAGCAACTATCTGTCAACCCTTGTTTTCGATGACGACTCTGTTGCTATTGCCTTTTGCGATATCGCTACGGGTCGTGTCAACGCAACCTATTTTACAAACCTTGCACCAAGTGAAGTGAACACGAGAGTCATCAACGAAATTGCGGTTTTCTCACCGTCGGAGCTTCTCGTGCCCACTCTTCCTAAAGAAAACACGAAAATTGCAGACTACGTCAGCTCTAACGGAAAGTGCCTTTTGAACACTACCGAAAAGGACCTTTTCGATACCCTTGATACCACCCTCATTCTTTCAAGACTTCCTGAATGTAAGGCGGTGCTTGATACCCATTCAAATTCTACCCTTAATTCTTGCATCGCTTTTCTTATTGCATATCTGTCGGATACGCAAAAGAAGCAATTTGACCAGATAAGAGAAATCAGGGTATACGACGAATCAAGCTTTATGGCGCTTGACGCCGCCAGCCGACGCAGTCTCGAAATAACCGAGAAAATGCGCGTCAGGGAGAAAAAAGGCTCTCTGCTCGGCGTGCTCGACAAGACGAAAAGCTCGGTGGGCGCGAGATTATTGCGCCGTTGGCTTGAAAAGCCCCTTCTTAACTGCACCGCTATCAAGCATAGGCAGGATGCGATAAAGGACTTTATCGGCGACCCCATTATGCGTGACACCGTCAGGGAAATTCTTTCCGACACTCAGGACCTTGAAAGAATTTTGACGAAGCTTATGTATTCTAACCCCAACGCCAAGGACTTGAAGGCTGTGGAGAATACTTTAAGACGCTTTTTATCTCTCTCAAAAGCCCTGAAAACCACCAACTCCGAGATGCTTTCAAGAATAAAGGAAAGCACCACGGAGGCGCTTTTCCACGAGCTTGTGGGAATTATAGACAAAATTTCCCGTGCCATCGTTGATAATCCCCCTTTCTCCGTCAGAGAGGGCGGAATGATAAAGGAGGGCTACAACGAGGACGTTGACGAGCTTAACTCTATCATCAAGGACGGCGGTGCGTACATTTCCGCTATTGAGTCCCGAGAGAGAGAGCTGACGGGAATTAAGAACTTGAAGGTAAGCTACAACAAGGTCTTCGGCTATTATATCGATATAACCAAGTCCTACGCAAACCTCGTTCCCGACAGATATATCAGAAAGCAGACTCTTGTAAATTCCGAGCGCTATATAACCAGCGAATTAAAGGATATGGAGTCCCGTATCCTCGGCGCAAGGGACAAAATTACGGGTCTTGAATACAATCTCTTCTGTGAGATAGTAGCCGTGGTAACAGAGCATAGCGAGCTTATACGCCAATGCTCCGAAATTATTGCAACCCTTGACACCGTAGCCTCTCTTGCAGAGGTGGCGGTTGAAAATAATTACGTCTGCCCCGAGGTTGATAACTCCGAAGTTCTTGAGCTTGTAAACTCCCGTCACCCCGTTGTAGAAAAATTCAGCGACACCTTCTTTGTTCCCAACGACGCGCATTTCGACTCTAAAAACAACCGTGTGGCAATAATCACGGGACCTAATATGGCAGGTAAGTCCACCTATATGAGACAGATTGCGCTGATTGTCATAATGGCGCAGATGGGCAGCTTCGTTCCTGCCAAGAGCGCCCGAGTGGGAATTGTGGATAAGATATTCACGAGAGTCGGCGCCAGCGACGACTTGGCATCTGGTCAGTCCACCTTTATGCTGGAAATGACAGAGGTTGCCTATATTCTTAATAACGCAACCTCCAAGAGCCTTATCCTTTACGACGAGATAGGCAGAGGCACCAGTACATTTGACGGTATGAGTATTGCAAAGGCAGTTTTGGAGTACACGGCAAAGAAAATTGGCGCAAAGACCCTTTTCGCTACCCACTATCACGAGCTTGCCGAGCTTGAAAATACACTTGACGGCGTGAAGAATTACAACATTGCCGCAAAGAAAAAGAACGACACAGTAGTTTTCTTGAGAAAAATTATAGAGGGCTCGGTTGACGACAGCTACGGCATAGAGGTTGCACAGCTTGCAGGCGTTACCCCCGAGGTCATTCGTCTTGCAAGGGCTAACTTAAAGCTTCTTGAAAAGAACAAGGTCAATATTTCCCTTTCTTCCGCCGAGGCAGAGGAAGAGGTGTGCGACAATATTTCGTTTGACGATATCTCCGAGACTGCTCTCGTGGATAAGCTGAAAAGTATTGACATCAATGCGCTGACCCCATATGAATCAATGTCTCTGCTCTACGAGCTTATAAAGATTGCTAACAACAAATAAGAGGTTAAAATGTCAATAATAAACGTACTTGACCCACAGACCGCCAATCTTATTGCGGCAGGTGAGGTAGTTGACAGACCTGCGGCGGTTGCAAAGGAGCTACTTGAAAATGCCATTGACGCAGGCGCTACTGCCGTGACCATCGAAATAAAGAACGGTGGCTCGTCCCTCATTCGCGTAACGGATAACGGACGGGGAATGGCGCCCGACGACGTAAAAAACTCCGTATTGCGCCACGCAACCAGTAAAATACGCACCCCAAAGGATCTGGAGGGCATTATGACCCTTGGCTTCAGGGGTGAGGCTCTTGCGGCAATTTCCTCTATCTCCCGATTTCAGATTATTTCCAAGGAGCCACACGCCGACTTTGGCGCTTGTATGAGTATGGAAGGGGAGAAGCTTTTGTCCTTCGAGGAGGCAGGCTGTCCCGACGGTACTACGGTAACGGTGAGGGATATATTCTTCAACGTTCCCGCAAGGCGCAAGTTCTTGAAAAAGGATGCTACCGAAACCGCCTACATCTCTCAATACGTTGAAAGAATTGCTCTTTCCCATCCCGATATTGCCATAAAATTCATCGCCGACGCACGCGTCAGGTTTTCCACCTCTGGCACGGGCGAGCTTTACGATACTATATATTCCGTTTTCGGCAGAGAGTTTCTGGATGGGCTGACAAGAATAGAGCACAGCGGTGAAAAAATCAGCGTCAGAGGTTATATTTCTCTGCCTGACAAGGCAAAGATAAACCGCAATCACCAGATTTTATTCGTAAATAACCGCCTTGTGCGCTCCCGCATCGTTTCCTATGCAGTTGAGGACGCCTATAAGAGCTATATTATGACCGAGCGCTATCCTGCGTTTATTCTGTTCGTAGATATAAACCCCTACCTTGTGGATATCAACGTTCATCCCGCAAAGCTCGAGGTACGCTTTTCGGACGATGCTCTTGTCCGTGAAAGCGTGTATTTCGGGGTTAAAAACCACCTTGAAAAAACGCTTAATCCCATAAAAGAGGATTTTTTGAAAAAGTCCGAGGACGAATTTGAGCGCCAGATGATAAAGAATGCCTTCGTGCCTATCGGGGAAAAGAAGGAGGCCGAGCAGCAGGAGATTTTCGTGCCGAAAA
>JAZSLY010000071.1:0-13133 GCA_045535585.1 Eubacteriales bacterium | reverse complement strand
GAGATGTTAAAAAAGTCGTGACCGTCAAAAACAAAAAAGAAAGCCGTTTAAGGCTCTTCTAAAAAACTTTTGCATAGTTGATTTCTATGAGTTAGGGGCTGTTTAAAAACTCAATCAGAGTTTTTTAACAGCCCCTTTTTATTCGTGAGAATAAACCAATTTAATCTTGAAATATTATTAGTAAAGCTTCCTATGCCAGTCAGCCTTAAACTTTGCGAAGCATTATTGTTCATTATTGTTGACAAAATACTAATTTTAGTTTATAATAATTAACAAAGAGGTGTTAAAGTTGAACAGAAAGAATATAGTGCTTTTACCCGAGACACAAAAGAAGCTGTCTCAGATGGGTGAACAGATAAAGCTTGCCCGACTCCGAAGAAATCTATCTGTGGAGCTTGTTGCCGAAAGAGCAGGAGTCAGCAGAACTACGCTTTGGAACGTGGAAAAGGGCTCCTCGTCTGTGGCTATCGGTGCTTACGCCGCTGTGCTTCACGCCCTCAACGGTATGGATAACGACCTTACTCTGATTGCGAAGGACGACGAGCTCGGCAGAAAACTGCAGGACTTGAAGCTACCTATTAAAAAACGTTCAAGGAAGGGTGACAAATAGTTATGGCAAACGTTACAAAAACGATATACGTTTATGAAAACTGGAGCGATAACAACCCCGAGAAAATAGGAACACTCTACGTTGACGCTTCTAAGGGAAAAGAAAGTTTTTCTTTTGAATACGACGGAGGCTGGTTAAAAAACAGTTCATTTGCATTTATCCTTGATCCCGACCTTGCAATGTATAACGGGCGCCAATTTGCGCCTCTTGACAAAGCTTTATTCGGTGTCTTCTCGGATTCATGCCCTGACCGCTGGGGTAGAGTGCTTATGAAGCGCCGTGAAGCAATTATAGCAAAAAAAGAAGACCGTAAGCCAAGAGAGCTTATGGAAAGCGACTACCTGCTTGGAGTATATGACGAATCCCGAATGGGAGCTTTAAGATTCAGTCTTGACGAAAACGGACCTTTTCTTTCGGACGACAAGGCTATGGCAGCTCCCCCGTGGGCAAATCTTCGTGCCCTTGAAGAAGCATCTCGTGCGTTTGAGCAGGACGAAAATGGTCTTGAAGAAAAATGGCTTCACCAGCTTATAGGTCCAGGTTCATCACTGGGCGGAGCTCGCCCAAAAGCAACCGTTCAGGACGTAGACGGAACGTTGTGGATTGCAAAATTCCCTTCAAAGCACGACGAAATAGACAGTGGTGCTTGGGAAATGGTTGTCCACGACCTTGCGGTAATGTGCTCTCTTAATGTTCCAACGGCTAAGCTTGAAAAGTTTTCAAAGCTCGGCAGTACGTTCCTTGTGAAGCGTTTTGACAGAGGCGGTACAAGAAGAATTCATTTTGCGTCAGCAATGACCATGCTTGGCAAAAAAGACGGGGACTCTGCAACCGACGGAGCAAGCTATCTTGATATTGTTTCGTTCATTAAATCTAGTGGCGCCTCGCCCGCCGATGACTTAATTGAGCTTTGGAAAAGAATCGTTTTCAATATGGCTGTCTCAAACACCGACGACCATTTGAGGAATCACGGATTTATATTAACCCGAAACGGATGGCGCTTATCACCCCTATATGACGTAAATCCCGTTCCATACGGTGACGTGCTCTCCTTAAACGTAAGCGAAAACGATCCTTCAATATCTATAGACCTCGCTATTGAAACGGCGGAATATTACGGTCTTTCAACCAATGAAGCAAGACTTGAAGCGGACAGAATTCTTTCAACAGTTAAAAACAACTGGAAATCTCTCGCAGCAAAATACTCAATTGGCAGAAGCAATATAGAATATATGCGACCTGCGTTCAGCGTGGCAGAAGCGCATTCATAGCGTCAAGCCGCTATGGCAAAAGGTTCACGAATATGGGCTGTAAGTCAAAAGCTTACAGCCCGTTTTTTGTGGATTTGAGGGTCAGGAGTTATATTTAGCTTGGGCTTTAATTGAAAGTTAGGTGAAAAATCACCTAACTTTCAATTGGCATTCACCCGTAGCATCTCGCAAGCGTTTATACCCTTCCGCTCTCCAACTACTATGTGCGTAGCTAATGCTACGGGCACAAAAAAATGCTTCCCCGAGGGGAAGCACTTTTTTATTGCTTTAATTCAGGTTATGAATTATGCAAGAACAGGGAAGAAGTTGTCGTGGAGATCAGGGAATACTGACTCAACTGCGCCTGTTGTGTCGCCTTCAACTGCCTCATATACCTCAACGATAAGTGCGTTAGTTGTAGCAACGTCATCAGCGTCAACAGTAAGGAGCTGGATTACTCTAATAGCCTGTCCATCGCCAAGCTTCTTGAACATTGTGTTAAGCTCTGCAAGAGTGAACTGCTTAGCTTCGTCAGCTGCAGTAAGACCCCAGATCTTAACTGAATCGTCAACGATAACTGCGTTGTCGCCGATGAATACGTATCCAAGGCTCTCAGAAATCTTAGAGATTGAACCGTACTTGATAGACTTGAATGTGCTGTCGAGGTCTGCACCAACGATCTTGGTGTAACCCTTGCCGTTAGCCTTAGCTACGTAGAGGTTAGCCGCTTCAACAGTACCCTCAACGTTTTCATATGTTACTGTGCTGGTGATAGCATCAGCAGGAGTAAGAGTAGCATTGTCAAGGAATGTGTAAGAAACGTACTTCTTACCGTTCTCGCCGACAACTACTTCCTGAGACTCAGGAGCGTAAAGGATAAGAGTACCGTTGTTCTTGTAAGAAGTTGTATCGGTTGTTGCAAGCTCAAGCTCGCCTGTGAGGAATGCTGCAAGAAGGATGTACATGCCATCTTCTGTCTCCTTGAGGTAAGCCTTTGTCTTAAGAGTGTTATCTACAAGAGCAACTGTAGGAATAGTTGCCTTGGTGTAGTTGCCGATGTACTCGAATGTACCCTCAGAATCATCCTCTTCATCCTTGTAGGTGTAGTAGATGATTGAGTTGTCGTCAAGGATAACTGAGTTAGCCTTTGTACCGATGGAGTAAAGCTTGGTTGTAGCGTTGTACTTGAATGCACCAGCTGCTGCTTCAACTACATAAACGTTTCCTTCAGCAGGGTCGCCGTCAATGTCTACGCCCTCGATTGTGAGCTCGTACTTGCCCTTTTCGTCCTCAACCATGTTGGTAACGAACTTGTACTCGTACTTAGTTACAGAAGTCTCATCGAAATCTGTTGCGTCGTTCTGTGCGTATGTTGTAGGAGCGTAGCCTGTAGCATACTTAGCATCGGTAGCTGCTGTAAGAGCTGCACCGTTGATCTTAGATACAGGGAGCTTAACTTCCTTACCGTCAACGATAAGAGTAGCTGTGAATGATGTAGCAGAAACGATGCTGCTTGCGTTCTCGCTCTCGTCCTTTGCAACGTATGCAAGGATTCCGAACTTGTACTCGTCAACAACGTCAACGTCAGCACACTTGATTACTGCGCCGTTGTAGAACCAGTAGTTAGTAGTAGCTTCTGAACCAAGATAGCTCTCATCGAGACTTGCAAGGTTCTGAGCACCCTCTACCTGACCGTCTACGTAAGTGTATGTTGTACCACCGATAGTGATCTTCTTAGCGCTTGTGCTGATTGAAGTAGCATATGCCTCAACGGGCTTGATAACTTCAACAACGATAAGCTTGCCTGCAAGCTCAACGCCTACGAATACGTCATCCTTTGCAAGAGCTGCAGTAGCAGTGGCTGCGGGGATGGTTCCGAGTGTTGTACCAAGTGTTGCTGCTGTGCCATCAACCTGAGCGTATACGATGTGAGGAACGTCCTTAACATCGTCAAGGTCAATCTCGGTCTCGTCGCTTACTTCGAAAGCAACAAGAGGAAGAATCATGAAGCCGTCGATTTCAGCGTCGCCGTCGAAGTCGAATGCACGAGCAAAGTAAGGAGCGTCAAGAAGGTCTGTAGCAGGCTTAGCTGCGTTGAGACCGGTAGCTGCCTTAACAGCCTTTGTTGTTGCGTCGAAAATGTCAGCGTTAGCTGTCAAAGCATCTGTGCCATAAGCATAGATAGCGATGTCATCCTTGTTAGCGTAGGTGAACTTCTGACCGTCAACAGTAAGAGTCTTACCGTCAGCAGAAACTGCAACCTCTACGCCATCCTTGTAGTAACCCTTAACGGAAGCGGCGCCAAGAAGCTCCTCATCCTTAACGATGGTTACGATGTCGAGACCGATAAGTGCATCGGTGTTGTCCTCGTATGCTTCAAGACCAAGGTCCTTAAGCTCTACGTCTGCTGCTACTGCACCATCAACCTTCTCGAGAAGCTTGATTGTGTCTTCAGCTGCCTGACCTGCCTCAGCGATGTCATAAGTAGCTGTACCAACAACAGTGTATGTTGTCTCGGTGAAGCCCCAAGTATCTGTTGCGAGAGTCATCTCAACTTCTACAGGGATTCTGTAGCCGCCGGTGATCTCAACGTACTCGATCTTCTTTTCCTTCATAGGAGCCTTAAGAGCGTTGTACATGATCTGTGCAACCTGACCTCTTGTAAGCTCGTCTGTGCCCTTAACGTCCTCAAGGTTCTTACCAAGAGAAAGCTGTCTGAGAGCAACTTGTCTTACGTCTGTGGGCCAAAGCTTTGAATCCCACTCGGTGTAACCAAGAACGCCGCAAACGATCTTGAGAGCCTGGTCGTATGTAACGGGAGCCTCAGGAGCGTATGTGCCATCGCCGAAACCGCCGATGATTTCCTTGTTGTAGCACCATGAAATGTAACCGTTAGCCCAGTGGTTAGCTGCTACGTCGTCAAACTTAACTGAGCCTGTTCCTGCATCAACGAATGTTGTGTAGAGAACATAAGCGAGTTTTGCCATCTGAGCACGAGTAACGTTCTCTTCGGGCTTGAATGAACCGTCTTCGAATCCGCCGATAACGTCGAGCTGGCTGAGTACGTTGATAGCTTCACCATACTTGTAGCCTGCTTCTACGTCCGGGAATGCGGAAACAGTAAGTGCTGCACCTGCAATCATAAGAACTGCAAGGAGCATACTTAAAAAGCGTGCGCCTGTTTTCATATTCTGAAAACCTCCTAAAATTTTTATTTCGCCTTTTCTTTTGGCATTATCATAATATCACAAGCCTTTTTTAAATGCAAGCGATTTTTTCGTTTTGTAACATAACTGTAACATTGGAGCGCAAAATATTACAACAGACCCCCGATTTGCAATTTTTGTAACATTTCGGGGGGTATGGAGCCTTATTTTTTAAGGCTTATCACCTTCTGCCGCCCCCTCAATCAAGTCAATCACAACTTTGTTTAATTCGGTTGCGTTTTGAGAAGTGATAACAGGCTTTCCAGTTTCCGACTCTAATGCTTGTCTTGCAACCTTAGCAACACTTCCGCCGCGCTTAGCCACCTTGATATTTTCCGACAGTCCCTGCGGATGCTCTTCTTTTGAGATATCCGTTGTGGATGCTTCGGCAAGCATATTTAATATAAGCTCTGTGGTGCTCATATTGTCCCGCAGGTTTTCCTTGGTAAGTCCTTTATGATTTTTATACTTTCTTGTGGTCATACCCGACCAAGCCTTTGTTATTTCGTCGGTAAGGATTGCGTATTCCGCTCCTTTTTGAACGCCGTGCTTCTGCCACTCGTTTGTCAACTCGTTACGCACTCTTATAGACAAAATTCTTTGGTGAATCCATTCTTCGTCATATCCTTTTTTTAGATAGGTTTCGAGCGCCCTGTCTATCGCAAGCTCGGGGTCAATGGTTTCCTCAATTCTTTCTCTGCCCACTTCTGCAAGCCACGTTTTAAATGGCTCGGCTTTGGGTGACGGTATTGATTGAATAATTCTCAAAAGCTGTCCTGTATCAGCAACGTCGGTCAAACGCATTTTCCCGTCAGGAGCAGTCATCTTCAAGGCGTGACAATTTGTCACGGTTTCATTTCCTTCGGCTTTTAATCTCTGCTTCAGCTTTCTCCAATATACCGTTGGAGCTTTGCTATCGGTTAAAACGCCAACAACGTCAACGATAGAAAAATACCATTCTTCTTTTTCTTCATTCCAAGCTGTTCTTATTTTTTTATTTTCAAAAATTTGTATTTTATTATCCATATTTACAACCTTAATTAACCACAGACCCCCGATTTGTAATTTTTGTAACGTTGCGGGGGCTGGTTAAAATAAATCGCTATGGGTTCCCGTTCGGGTCAAGCCCAACACAAGCAAGTCTTTCTCGATTCTGTAAATTAAAAGCCAATCGGGCTCTATATGACATTCTCTTGAGCCTTTATAATCTCCCGAGAGCTGATGGTCAAGGTATTTTTCAGGAAGCTGTTCTCCATTTGCCAAAATATCAATAACTTCTTTCAATAAATTCATATTATAGCCCCGCTTTTGAGCAAGCTTATAATCTTTTTTAAATCGAGTCGTCATTTCTATTTGATACTTCATGCTTCCAAATCCTCGAAGAGCTCTTTTGTGCTTGAATACCGTTTAGCAGGTATCCTTCCGCTTAACATATCATCCATTTCATTAATTGCTTCAACAGTCTGTGCGTTGGGAATATCAGTAGCAATTTCAAAAGGAATTCTGCCCTGCCTGACAACCTGCCTCAAAAACATATTCATAGCCGTCGTCATATTAAGACCCATATCGGAAAGCATTGCATCTGCCTGCTTTTTTAACTCTTTATCCATACGGATGCTCATATTTACTGTCTCCATAATATATTACCTCCTCGCTTTAGTATATACATTGTACCACAAAATACGTGCAACGTCAATGCATATCGTTGATTTTTAAACTATTTTTAACAAAAAAACTCAATGCAGCCTCAATTCACCACGTTCTGCGCTTTGCCGTTCATATAGGCACGGACGTTGGAAACGGTGACGTCAAGGAGCCGCCCTCTCGACTCGGTGGGAGCCCAGGCGATATGGGGAGTTACGACGACGCTGTCAAGGTCAAAGAGAGGAGAGCGATTTTTCGGAGGCTCATTGGTGACGACGTCAAGTCCTGCAGCGCCGACCTTGCCAGACAGGAGTGCTTCGTATAGGTCCTCTTCGTCGATTAGACCTCCCCTTGCGGTGTTGATGATAATAACGCCGTCCTTCATTTTATTTATAGTTTCTTTCCTGATGATACGGGCGTTGTCGGAGGTGAGAGGACAGCAAAGAGAAATAACGTCGCTCTCCCCGAGGAGTGTATCAAGGTCTGTATGGAGAACGCCCTCCACCTTCTGTCTCGAATGGTAGCAAATTACCTTCATTCCAAAAGCCTTTGCGATTTCCGCCACAGCCGAGCCGATAGCGCCCATTCCGATAAGACCGAGAGTCTTGCCTTTGAGTTCAATAAGGCGGGTCAGATGGAAGGTATAGTCGGGACAGCTCTGCCACGCGCCATTTTTCACGGCGTTGTTATGGTCGCCCGTGTGCATACAGATTTCCAAAAGCAATGCAAACACGTGCTGAGCCACGGAGGGCGTTGAGTAGGCAGGAACGTTAGAGACGGTGATGCCGAATTCACGGGCGCTTTCCACGTCCACGGTATTATAGCCCGTTGCAGTAACCGTGATGAATTTCAAATTGGGGCATTTTTCAAAAATCTCTCTCGTCATTACCACCTTATTGACGATGACCACCGAGGCGTCCCCTATTCTTTCCACCGCCTCCTCTGCGGTGAGGGTGCGTGGGTAATATTCCACCTCACCAAGAGCGTCGAGCGGGGAAAAATCAAGGTCGCCGGGGTTGAGAGCGTAATAATCAAGATAAACTATTCTCATGCCTGTGCAATATCGCCCACGCCGTTGAGAATGAAGTGGGGACGGTAGGAGAAATTGTCGAAATTGGAATCGTTGGTAACGCCCGACAGAACGAGGGCGGTGTCCACCTCGGTCTGAATTCCCGCAACGATATCGGTGTCCATTCTGTCGCCTATAATGAGAGCTTCCTCTCTGTGACAGCCAAGCTGACGAATGGCGTGTCTCATAATAAGCGGATTGGGCTTGCCTATAAAGTAAGCCTCCTTGCCCGTGGTCATTTCGATAGGGGCGGTCAGCGCACGGCAGGCAGGAACGATGCCTGCTTCACTTGGACCCGTCAGGTCGCTATTGGTGCCGATAAGCTTGGCTCCGTTGAAAACGAAGCGCACAGCCCTCTCTATTTTGTCATAGCTATACGAGCGTGTCTCACCCACAACCACGTAATCGGGGTTGACGTCGTTCATATAGATACCCTCGTCGTAAAGAGCGTTTATCAGTCCTGCCTCGCCGATAACGTAGGCGGTGCTGGACGGGCTTTGCGAGGATATAAATGAGGCGGTGGCAAGAGCGCTGATGTAAAAATGGCTCTCGTCGATATCAAGTCCCATTCGGGCAAGCTTGAGGCTGAGCTCCTTTGGAGAGCGCTCGCTGGAGTTGGTCAGAAAGAGGAATTTCTTATTCTCCTTTTTAAGCCACTGAACGAACTCGTAAACGCCGGGCAAAAGCTTGTTGCCGTGGTAAATAACGCCGTCCATATCACATATAAAGCCGTTCTTCTTCTGGAAAACGGTTGCGTCCTTTAAAACTAAATCCTTTAACATACTTTTTCCTTTCATTTATAATATTCAGGCAGGAACTCCGAGGGAATTACCTCCTTCACCTTGTTGACTATCTTTTCGTAGCTCCAGTTCGAGTCCTTGAGAGTCGTTCCGTGGGTGTTATATAATTCCTCGGAATAGTCCTCCAGAAAATAGAGCTTCAAGCGGTCTCTCGACTTACTGTAATGGGTCATAGTGGGAATGAAGAGGGGGTTTTCCAATCTCACGCCCTCCTCATCCTTGACGATTTCAAGGCTTAAAAGACCGCCGAACATATTTCTCGGGTAGTGCATGGTGGAAAGGAAATTACCGAGAGAATAGGCGATAAGAGTTTTTCCCCCGTCCTGCCTGTCCTTCCACTTGACCTCCTGAATAACGTGGGGGTGATGACCGATAATGAGGTCTGCACCTGCGTCAACTATCGCCTGAGCGCTTTCCCTCTGGTCGTAGGAGGTGCCGAAATAGTCGGTGCTTCCCTCAATTCCCCAATGCATAGAAACGAACACAAGGTCAGCCACGTCCTTTGCACGCTTTACCTGCCTTGCTATCTCGGCGTTGTCGATAAGGGGAACGACGAGACTTTCATACCCCGACCCTGCGGTGTAGCCGTTAGTGCCGTAGGTATAAGAAAGAAAGGCAATCTTCACACCCTCTTTCTCGATAATTCTGATGTTCTCGTAATCCTCTTTATCCTTATACGCGCCTATCGCCGTTATGGGAGAAGAGTCAAAATAGTTAATGCAGTTAAGGAGTCCCCGTCCTCGCCAGTCGTAAGAGTGGTTGGAGGCGATGTTGACAACGTCCACGCCAAGCCTTTCGAGAGTGTCGCCAATCTCGGCGGGTGAGTTGAAATTGGGGTAGCCCGCTATGGCAAAATCGTCGCCTGCAATCATAGTTTCCTGATTGACGAAGGCGATGTCGGCATTCTTGAAGGTGTCGGCAAAGTTTTCGTAGATGGGGTCGAAATAGTAGTCCCCGTCGTACTCCGCCTCACTCGCCAGCCTCATTGCGTCCTCGTAGACGGCGCTGTGGATAATGTTGTCCCCCACCGCCACGAAGGTGAGTCTCGTGCCGTCGTCCTTGGGCTCATCCTCGGGCTCGTCCTCGGGCCCATCCTCGGGCTCGTCCTCGGGCAATTCCTCGGGGTCGTTCTCGGGGAGCTTTGTGGGGGCTTGAACGGTTTCGTTTTCCTCACTCGGCTCTTCCACTACCTTATCGACTTTCCTGAATATCAGGGCAAGTACAAATATAAGTATTACGGTTAAAAACAGTATTACCGTTTTCCCCGCTTTCGTCATCCTTCTCTTTTTTCTTTTAACCATATATTTTTCCTCTTTTAATTACGTACTGTATCTTTAATTTTACAATATTATGACTTTACTGTCAAGAAGAAATTATCTGAAAATAGCCCTCCAGGTGTCCTCGTCCACCCTTCCGCTACGGGATATTCCATAGTCCGCCTGAAGCCTTTCAACCGCCCGCCGTGTAGCAATACCGAAGAGGTCGCCTCCCACCGCATTTCCTTCAAGGTAGCCCTTTTCAAAAAGCGCCTTCTTCATTTTCTCCACGTCACGCCCCACGCTTCCCGTCCTGAGCGGTCGCTCGAAGGGCTCGTCAAGTCCAAGGAGCTTTTGTGGCTTTTTCTCGCTCTCCTTCTCGGCAGGCTCTTGGGCAGGTGCAGGCTCTTCGGCTACGGCAGGCTCTTCAGCTACGGCAGGCACTTCGGTAGAGATAGGCTCTTCGGCGCTCTCCGCCATAGCGGGAGGATTACCGCCCTCCATATTTGCACCGCCAAGGGAGGAATAAACGGAATTAAGGTACTGCCACGTAACCCTGTCAAGCTCTCCCGTTTCTTCAAGAGACATCAGTCTTTGGAACGCCCTGATGGCATCGGTAAGGTCGTCACCCGCATTTTCGTTTATTTCAACTAAGGGTATTTCACCGATGACAGTTGAAAGGGTATTGAGAATATTCCTTACGTAGCGGTAGCTCTCGCCGTCAAGGGTGTCGGGGTAGTCCATAAGCTCAATCGTAACAAAGGGAGTGGGGACGTTTACGTTCTCCACTATTCCGTTGTAGACGTCCACAAGCTTCTGCCAAGTGAGCTCGCCCACCACGCCGTCTGGGTCAAGAGAATAACTGCGCTGAAAGGAGACCACCGAGTTAAGAGTGCTCTCACCGAAAACGCCGTCTATCGCCACGGTTTTCACTTCATTGTTATATAGCGCGATAGTGCTGAGGTAGAGCTGGATTTCCAGAACACTCGTGCTTCGCTCGCCAAGGCGTATAGGCTTGCCGGGGTAGGTCTGGGAGGCGTAGCTCATACGCTCACCCTCGCTGGTTAGCTCGGCTAAATCTTTAACCGCCACGTAGACTCTTGAAATTGCGTACCAGGTGGCTTTACCCACCACGCCGTCGGGGGTTAGAGAGAAGATTTTCTGAAACTGTCGCACGCTTCTCTGGGTAGCAGAGCCGAAAACGCCATCCACCGAAACGAAGGGAATTGAGGGGTAATTAAGGGCAATTCGGTTTAACTGCTCCTGAATGAGACGCACGGGTGCACCTCTTGAGCCGAGAGTAAGATTGGTGCCGGGGAAGGACTCGAAGGGACCCTGAATATTATTTGTAGTCAGAATATTTACGGGGCCGTAATAGTATTCCACTATCTGTTCGGGTGTCAGACCGTCGTTTGCCAGAGTAACCGTGCCCCATTGGCTTAGTCCATCGCACTTTGAGGTAGTTCCGTTACAGTAGCTTGCAAAGAAGGGCTCTTCCCTGCCTTCCTTATTTATATACATATTGAACATTTCGTCCACTATCTCGCTTATGTTCTCGAAAATGTTCCTGCCTTCCACGAAATATTGGTCGAAGGCGGTGGTGTTGGTTATGTCGAAGTCATACCCACGGCTTCTGTACCATTCGGTATAGACGCGGTTGAGGACGAAGGATATCTGAGCCAGTATATTCGCTCTTATGGCAGACTCGGGCCAGGTGGGATATATTTCACTGCTGGCTACGTTCTTTATGTAATCCTGAAAAGTCACCGTGACGTTTTTGGCAGAAAAATCCGTAGGCAAGCCAAGGTGTACCACGATGTATTCGGGAATATAGGGAAAGGTGTGTAGCTGACTTGAAGGTAACTGCGGCAAAAGAGACGAGGTGTCCCCTGCAGGCTGTGGGGGCAGGCGCAGACTGTTTGGCGGAATTGCCACTATATTCGGGGCAAAACCGGACGGAAAAGACTCGCCGTGTGGAAGCATTTGCACGTCAAGCACGGCGCGTCGGTCGGCAAAAACCTGAACTCCGTTTATAAACGCTCTGGAAAAGTTGCCCGTCAGCACCTCCACGTTGAACAATCCGTAAGGAGCCGTTGCTTGCTCTTCGTCGAAGGAAAGGGCAAGGTCGGGCACGTCAAGCTCTATGTCACTGCTTCGTCCCCCAGACCCTCTCGGGACAGTTTGCTCTGCCACAAGCTCTCCCAACACGTTTCTTACTCTGACTACGGCGTCCTCAACCGGCAGAGCACCGCCCGTTGTAAGTCTTATTATAAGTATACCTTTTTCCATAAAATCTTCCTTTCTTGATAAAAGCTTTACTATATTATATGGAAAAAGAATTTTTTTGTTAAATTATTCAAAAAAGGTATCGTCTCCGCCCGTATCTTCAAAGGGGTATATGCAAAGCTCACCTTTCTCCAGACTTGCAAGGAGTATCTGCTCCATTTTGAAGCCCATCTTTTTTATCTCGCGCAGAAGCCATTCCTTATTTTTACCCGTGCCCGAGAGGTTTTCCTCCAGAACCTTACCGTCCACCACAAGATTGTGATTGAGAGAGCATTTTCCCTCCCCCTTCTCCGTAAAGCTTATTTTGCCGTTGGGCTCCATTATGGCGCAGGAAATTTCACTAACGCTGAAAAAGCCGTTGTTTCGGCATTGGGTGAGAAATTCCCCCATATCCATTCGGCAACGAGCCATATTCCTTTTGTAGAAAATCCCATTGAGGTATATTATCATTGGCTCTCCGTTTATGAAGCGTCGCGCTCTTATGGATTTATTACAGATATATGACATAAGAAAAGCCACGATTCCATATAGCAAAGTCACCACGGTGGCAGGAATGAACACCTCTCCGCCTATTGCCATTTCCGCCCCTGCCGAGCCTATGGTAATACCCGTTATATAGTCGAACATAGACATCTGTGATATTTGCTTATTGCCCGTGAGCTTGGTTAAAAAGAACAGTAGTATCATTGAAAGAACGGTTGTGATAACTGCCTTTAAAATCATTCTATCACCTCCCCTTTAGTGTACCAAAAAGTGAAGAAAATATAAGGAGACGTTAAAAATGTCCAGAGCGTCAAAAACAAAAAAAGCACCTTGAAATAGTTGAATAAACTTTCAAAGATGTTTTCTAAGGTAAAAACTCAAAAAGAGTTTTTTATAACTATTTATATGTTTTTGACTATGAACAAACCTCGCTACAGCGATAAGTTTAAGCCTCGCACACTGCTCGGCTACGCTTCCTGCACGGCTTGAATTTTTGCTCGTTTCGCGAAATGCTTCACGGCAAAAATTC
>JAZSLY010000141.1:0-2185 GCA_045535585.1 Eubacteriales bacterium | reverse complement strand
TGCTTCTGCAAGAGAACTAAAGCCGTATTCAACACCTTCAAAAAGCTTCTCCTTCGACACCTCAAAATCATAGGCGGAGTTTGAAACCACTGCCAATGAAAATGGCTTTTCTCCAACCCTCGACACCGTCAAAATGCCGTCGCTGTATTCTGCTTCAAAAAACAACTCCGAAAAAGCAGGATGCGAAGAAAATGAGGTCATATCTGTAAGCAAGGGCTCAAAATACATTCCCACCTCACCCGATTCTCCTGCCGACTCAAGCCTTATTCTTGTGGCACAGCTTCCGGCGGACAAGCTTACCGTTGTTCTTAGGTTGCTTTGTCTGTATTCGGCAAAGGCACTGTCAAAGGAATAGCTGACGTCAGGAGACACCGACGGCGAGAACACTCGGTCACCCTCTCGGCTGAAGAGATAGAATGCACAACCGTGAGTACTGTCCACGGGACGCACTGCCGAAATACGCTCGCCCTTCCGTGTAATATCGAGGCTTACAAGCCCTCTTTCAAACAACACCGCCGCCGATTCTCTGCCCGTAAGTGCCCAGGTTGACGCCTCGGTCCTGAATACGCTTTCCTTTTTGACAGACCTTAACGGACGAAGCTTTTCCTCCTGTTTTGTAAGGCTGTCCTTTTTTACTGCAACCGCATCTGCAGGCACCGCCTCCCGAAGCAGCTCTGTCATCGCCTTCATCTGCGGATCTGAGGTAAAGCGTTTTACAAAAATTCCGTCCTTAACCGCATTTACGCATGCAACAAGGCTCATGCCCAAATGATGACTCATAAAGCTCTTTACCGTCGACGGACGTGTACCAACCCTCGACGGTGTCATATCCAGCGCCTCATAAAAACCAAACTCACCGTACATTCCCGCCCTTTCAAGCGCCTCCAGATTCTTCAAAGCACCCATTGGTGCTATTGGAAGCATCAGGAACGACGAATAGGGAGATATGACCCTTTGCAGCTCTCCTTCAATACGTCTGGACAGTGACGGAATGCCAAATGCTCTGTATTGATATCCAAGCGACTCATCAAAGGCAAAATATCCGCTTTCGGAGATACCGAAAATTCTCTCACCTTCGTAATGCACCGAAGCCTTCACCTGCTCGGAATACGCATAGCTCAACGCCTCAAATGAAAAGCTGTTTTTGTATATCGGCAATAGAAGGTGAGGCATAAAATATTCAAAGCAAGTACCGCTCCAAGACTGCATTCCAACACCCGAAAGAGAGGTGATGAGCGGTCTTGACAATGCTTTCCAATGGCTGTCCCTGACGATTCCTCTGGCTATGGCATAATAGTCGGTTGTACGCGCCTCGCTCATATACATATCGTACACAATGGAGTCTTGCTTCTCTCTGTCAGCAAAGAACCCCAAAGAAAACAGATTTCTCGACGCATTAAACAAAAATCTGAAATCACTGTCCTCTTCGATCTTCTTAATACGCCGCCTCAATTCCTTGATACGTCCGTCCCTGCCCAAGTAATCACCAAGCCCTTGATAGAGTGCTACAAGGCAGGTAATAAAATTTCCGCTGTCAACAGTGGAAATATACTCCTGACCTATCACCTCAAGAGTCAGAGTACTGTACCAGTTGTACAGCTGTCCTCTATACTTAGGAAGCCTTTCGATTGAGTCTACTGCCCTTTCAAGTCTGTCAACAGCATCGACCACACCGATGAAGCCGAGATCCAATGCCGAAAGCACCGATAGCAAATACAAGCCTATATTTGTAGGCGAGGTACGGCAGGCTACCTCCGATGACGGAAAAACCGACACGTTATCGGGAGGCAGGTAATTATTAGTGCTATCCGCATACCTTTCAAAATAACGCCATATATCAGCCGAATACCTTATAAGCTTCTTTTTATATCTGTCAGGAAGCGTCCTCACCTTCACGGTTCTGTCCAGCTGATACACAATGAAGAAAAAGATACACCACAGAATACCCAACAGCTTGCAAAGGGACATACGTGCAAACACCAGCATAAATACTCCGGCCGCAAAGGAAGGAAAGGTATACAAAAACACCTTTTTTAACCCTTTTTCAACACCCTCGCTCTGACCTGCCGTCGTCCATTCAAGCAGCTTCTTCCCACTGACCGTCATACGCCAGAGTGCACGTATCACCGCATCAGAGTTTTTATAGGCAACAAATGCAAGAGATGACAGACGGTATCCCAGCATA
>JAZSLY010000102.1:0-5318 GCA_045535585.1 Eubacteriales bacterium | reverse complement strand
GGGAACTCTCTGTGCAGAACCGATGAGCTTACCGTTGAGCTCAGGGATAACGAGACCGATTGCCTTTGCAGCACCGGTGGAGTTAGGAACGATGTTCTGAGCACCTGCACGTGCACGGCGAAGGTCACCCTTTCTGTGAGGACCGTCAAGAATCATCTGGTCGCCGGTGTAAGCGTGAACGGTTGTCATGATACCGCTCTGGATAGGTGCGTAATCGTTAAGAGCCTTTGCCATAGGAGCAAGGCAGTTTGTTGTACAAGAAGCAGCAGAGATGATCTTGTCATCAGCTGTAAGAGTGTTTTCATTAACGCTGAAAACGATAGTCTTGAGGTCCTTACCTGCGGGAGCAGAAATAACAACCTTCTTTGCACCTGCGTTGATGTGAGCCATTGACTTCTCTGTTGATGTGTAGAAGCCTGTGCACTCAAGAACTACGTCAACACCAAGCTCGCCCCAAGGACAGTTAGCAGCGTCCTTCTCAGCGTAAATCTTGATAGTCTTACCGTCAACTGTGATGCTGTCCTCGTCTGATGATACTGTGTCTGCAAGAGCGTACTTGCCCTGAGCAGTATCATACTTGAGAAGGTGAGCAAGCATATTGGGAGCGGTAAGGTCGTTGATAGCAACGATTTCGTATCCCTCAGCACCGAACATTTGTCTGAACGCAAGGCGTCCAATACGGCCAAAGCCGTTAATAGCAACTTTAACTGACATATTTTTTCTCCTTTGATTTATATAAAGTTTTTTGTTTATCCAAATACATATTATATGCTAAATTTTTTTATTTTGCAATAGTTTTTTGTTAGTTTGTGAAAAAATTTTCAATTTATTTAACCTTTTGGGCTGTTTCCTCAACTATTTTGTTCATTACGTCAAACTTTTTCTCCATATCGGCGGCGAGAGCAAGCTGAACGCGGGTACGCACCAGATTGTGTCCCTCGAAGCGAGTAGTGAAATACTTGTCTCCCGTGATATAGTCGTCAAGGAACCGTGAGCCGAGCTCAATGGCAATGGTGAGAGCGCCAAGCGCCATAGTATCTATTTCGGGCTTTGTAAGGATGGGCGCGGCAGAGGAAATAAAGCCCTCTGCAAAGCCACGGTAAAGGTCAAGGTCAAGAGATACTCTCGACGTGTCCTTTTCGTCCTCCGACGCCGTGTTTGCCGCAAATCTTACTGCATCTCCGAAATCGTGAGCCGCAAGTCCGGGCATAACGGTGTCAAGGTCTATTACCGTCAGAGGCTCGCCCGTTTCTCTATCAAAGATAACGTTATTTATCTTGGTGTCGTTGTGGGTAACTCTTGCAGGGATAATGCCCGACTCGAACATATTAGTAAGACGGGATGCTATTTCAACGTGGTTTCTGACGAAATCTATCTCGGCGGCAACCTCCTTCACACGTCCGTATTCGTCCTTTTCCACGTCCTCGAAAAGCTTTTCAAGTCTTTTTTTGGTGTTGTGGAAATTGGGAATGGTCTCGTAGAGAAGAGATGCATCAAAGTCCGAGAGAGACACCTGATATTCTCCAAAGGCTCTGCCTGCCTGCCTTAAAACCTCGGGGTCGGTAGTACCCTGATAGGTAAGACCCTCGATGTTGTTAGTAACACGCCAGAAGCTCTTGTCGGCGGTAAAAAGATAGTTTTTTCCGTCCTCTGTATGATGAAAATGAAGCTCCGTCTTACCCGTGTTCTTGCTCCTGATGTGCTCGGTAACAAGGTCTATATTTTTCATAATCTTAACGGGCTCGGGGAAAACGTAGGTGTTTACCTTCTGAAAGATATAGGACTTATAGGGGTTTTTGTATTCTACCTTATAAGTAGTGTTGATGTTTCCGTGAGTTATCATATCGGCAAGCACGAAGTCGCCTTTAAGACGAAACGCCCTGCCAACGCTTTTTAATTCCTCAATAAGTGAAGTATCTGTACAATACATTTTCTCACTCCTTTAAAAGTATGTCGGCAATCTGCTTTGAAGCAGTTCCGTCACCGTAGGGGTTTGCCGCACGGCTCATCTTATTATATTCTTCGGGGTTCTCAAGAAGCAATTTGAAGTTGTTGTAAATTACTTCTTCGTCGGTGCCCACAAGCTTCAAGGTTCCGGCCTTGACACCCTCGGGGCGCTCGGTTGTGTCCCTCATTACAAGTACGGGCTTACCAAGGGAGGGCGCTTCCTCCTGAATTCCTCCGCTGTCGGTGAGTATCATATAGGAGCGTGAAAGGAAGTTGTGGAAATCCAGAACGTCCAAAGGCTCTATTATATGTATTCTGTCGCACGCGCCAAGGTATTTGTCGGCACATTCTCTGACAACGGGATTCATATGTATGGGGTAAATTGCACGCACGTCCTCGTGCTCGTCTATTATTCGGCGGATAGCACGGAACATATTCTCCATAGGCCGACCTAAGTTTTCACGGCGGTGAGCGGTAATGGTAATAAGTCTCGAGCCCTCTGCCCAACGTAGCTCGGGGTGGGTGTAATCCGCCTTAACGGTGGTTTTGAGGGCGTCTATTGCGGTGTTACCCGTGATGAAAATGGACGCCTTGTCCTTGCCCTCTTTAATCAGGTTATCCGCCGCCATCTGTGTGGGGGCGAAATTGTATTTTGAAATAATTCCTACTGCCTGACGGTTAAATTCCTCGGGATAGGGGGAATAGATATTGTAGGTCCTCAGTCCCGCCTCTACGTGTCCTACGGGTATCTGTAAATAGAAGGCGGCAAGAGCCGTCACGAAGGTGGTGGAGGTGTCTCCGTGCACCAGAACGACGTCGGGCTTCTCCTTTTCAAAGACCTCTTTTATTCTTTCAAGTATTCCCGTGGTTATGTCGAAAAGTGTCTGCTTTTCCTTCATTATGGAAAGGTCATAGTCGGGAACGACGCCGAAGGTTTCAAGCACGCGGTCCAGCATCTGTCGGTGCTGTCCCGTAACGCAGACAACCGTCTTGACACCCTCTCTTGCCTTCAATTCAAGCACGAGGGGGCACATCTTTATTGCCTCGGGACGAGTCCCGAAAACAAGCATTATTTTTTTCATATTTTTCCTCTCAGCCGTGGTCTATTCCGCTTCCTTAAAGGTGGGGACGATAGCGTGAAGCGCCGCTCTCACGTCTGCCTTCTCGTCGGTTGCAGAAGCGTAAAGAGCATCAAGCGCACTCTTGAGCTCCGTCCATTCTATATCCATGGGCTTGCCGATATAGATAAGTGAGTTTTCGGTCTTTTGCAGACCCTCTTCCCTCATAAGAAGCTCCTCATAGAGCTTTTCACCGGGGCGCAGACCCGTGAACTTGATGTCGATATCACGGTAGGGCACGAAGCCCGACAGCTTTATCATATTCTCGGCTAAATCGAGAATTTTTACGGGCTCACCCATATCGAGAACGAATATCTCGCCACCCTTTGCCAGAGCGCCTGCACTCAAAACAAGGAGCACCGCCTCGGGTATAGTCATAAAGTATCTTATAATGTTAGGGTCGGTTACCGTAACGGGACCGCCCTCGGCAATCTGCTTTTCAAAAATCGGAATAACGCTTCCGTTAGAGCCGAGCACGTTTCCAAATCTTACCGCTACGAAATCGGTTTTACTGTGCTTGTTATACGCCTGAATAATCATTTCGCAGACACGCTTGGTAGCACCCATGATATTGGTTGGGTTGACCGCCTTGTCGGTGGATATCATAACGAAGCGCTCCACTCCGTATTTATCCGACGCCATAACCGTGTTAAGCGTTCCGAAAACGTTGTTCTTAACTGCCTCGTGGGGAGAGTCCTCCATCAAGGGAACGTGCTTGTGGGCGGCGGCGTGGTAAACTACACTTGGACGCTCACGCTCGAAAAGATCCTCCATTCTTGCACGGTCTCTTACAGAGCCGATATACGCCATAACGTCAAGGGTGGGGAAACGGCGCTTCAGCTCGTTGAGAACCTCGAAGGTAGAGTTTTCGTAAATATCGAAAAGAACGAGACGGCGGGGATTTTTGGAGGCTATCTGTCGGCAAATCTCGCTTCCGATAGAGCCACCCGCACCCGTAACGAGCACGGTCTTTTCCCTGACGTAGTCTACTATCTTGTTGATATCGATATCCACGGCGTCACGGCCGAGAAGGTCGTAGATGTTGACCTTTCTTATTGCCTTTGCCGAGCCTGCCATATTCAGCGCCTCGCCCACGGCGGGCATAACGAGTACACGGCAACCCGATGCAGAGCATCTCTTTAAAATATCCTGTCTGTCCTTCTGGCTTGCGGAGGGAATAGCAAAGATTATGGTCTTGACGTTATATTTCTTTACCGCCTCGTTTATGTAATCTCTCGCACCCACGACCTCAACACCTCGGAGAAGCGTGCCGTGAAGGGTAGGATTGTCATCTATAATAGCAACGGGCTTACACTTATAAAAATTTGCGTCCTTGTATATGTCGCCAAGTAAGATTTCGGTTGCCGCACCTGCGCCGATAATAAGTGTGTTGGCGTAGTCCTCGGCGTCACCGCTCTCCTTTAAGGAGCTCTTCTTCTCGCTCTTTCTGCGCCTGATTAGACCGGATCTTACAAGCAACCTGAAAACAACGCTAAAAGCAGGCGCCATAAGGGCTGTGCAGATAAATTCAAGAAAAGGAATTTCAAGAGAGAAAACCGCGATTATCACCAGCATCTCTATCATACTTGACAGAGAAACGCTGAGGGCGACCCTCGATATATCCCTGAAGCCTGCGTGGCTGAGGGAAATTCTGTGAGTACCCATAATGAAGCTGACAATGGCGGTAATCACCGCAACGGGAATAATCTCCAAGGGTGACAGAGCGCTGAGTAAAAGCGTCTCGGACAGAAGCGCCACGAATAAAAGCGATGCCAGAATACACGCTATATCAACTAAAATCAAGGGGACTCTGTATAATATAAGGCTTTTATTGAAGCGAAACATAAAAAAACTCCTTACACTCTTTATAAGCCGAAGGGTAAAAGCCCCCTATCAGCTTAACTACATATATATAAGTGTACCACTTATTATATTATTTGTCAATAGTTTGGGAATTTTGCCGAACATTTGTGCAAAAAATTTTACGTTCGTTCAGCTTATTATTGATACAGCTTTGCAAGTCCTCCCTCGGCGGTCTCACGGTATATCTTCGACATATCACGACCCGTTTCGTACATCGTCTGTATCACCAGGTCGAAGGATATTTTTCTGGTGTCGGTAAGGAAGTTTGCAAGGTTTACCGCCTGAATGGCACGCATAGCACCCACGGCGTTTCTTTCAATGCAGGGAATTTGCACGAGACCTCTTATGGGGTCGCAGCTAAGTCCCAGATGATGCTCCATTGCAACCTCT